>CAYMZW010000382.1:0-6982 GCA_964395005.1 uncultured Rivularia sp. | reverse complement strand
GAAGTTATTAAAGATAATTACGTGCCTTTTAATCCGAATGCGGATGTTGAAGCTTTAGTTCCACCAAGCTTTGATAAATACGATCAAATGGAATCTACTGTAGTTGATGGATTCGAGCATATTTTAGAAAGAGCTAATTATATCAGATTACCTGAATATGATGTAAAACAATCATTGGGTAAAACATCTTTAATCGATTTAAAAACTGATGTTGATTTTGATGAGTTTGATCGATTTGTCTGCTATTATCGAGGCGATTCTTACAAAACGATTACCGAAAAAAAGTTCTTTTTCTGGAAGAAAGAAAAGAGAATTGATATCTATGAAAGAATTGTTTTATTAATTAAATTTAAGGAAGCGGCTTATTTTCGCGTTAAGAAGGAGAAGAGAAAAGAACGTAAATTTATTCCTGGTAAGATGTATCTTTATTTTTATAAAAATATTCCTAAATTAGATATTGACTTGCTTTTTCCTAATGTTACTACTAGCATGACTTGGAAAGACAGATTATTATTTGGAATTCCCGCTATCGGTGCTGCGATTCCGTTGATTTTAAGAGCGCTGCCAAATATATTGTTGTTAGTTGCGGCAATATTATTCGCATTAAATGCAGAACCGTTGATAGAAGAGTTAAAGGTTGAAGAATCTCAAGTTAGAAATGTAATGCCCATTTTAGTCGCTACCTTATCTTTAGGAATGGCTTTAGGTGGATTCGCTTTTAAACAATATAGTAATTACAAAAGTAAGAGAATAAAATTTCAAAAAGATGTGACAGAAACGCTGTTCTTCAAAAATTTAGGCAATAATGACAGCGTATTTCAAACATTTATAGATTTAGCAGAAGAAGAAGAATGTAAAGAAATTATTCTTGTCTATTATCATTTATTGACGAGCAAGAATCAACTTACACCGGAAGAATTAGATACTCGGATTGAAGCTTGGATGCAGAAAAAAGTGGGAATTACAATTAATTTTGATATTAACGGGCCATTAAATAATTTAGCAAATATTTTCGGTAAGCTAATTACAAATGGTGTATCTGAGGAATATCTGCCGGAAGTTCCATTATTAAGCTATGACAAGCAAGGATTTTGTAATGTTCTTCCTTTAAATGATGCTAAGAAAGTTATTGATTATGTTTGGGATAATGCTTTTAATTATAATGGGATAGCTTTGTAGATTTATAAGAAAATATTTCAAAACAATCAAAAATTCAAACAAAACCTTTGCAATCGTGATTTTTATGCGATATGTATATACAATAAATACGGTATGTTATGAAAGCTGTAATAATTAGCCTATATTCATAGCAAACAGCTTAGTTGAAAAAAAATGGTTGGACAATTTGAACGGAATCAGATATATAATATGGACTGCTTGGATGGTTTAAAGCAGATACCAGACAATTCTATTGATATTGCTATTACTAGCCCTCCTTACTGGGGAAATCTCAAATAAGAATAGAAGAATTTTCTCACCAACTGTGTCTCGTGCTATAAACTATTTTTATATTTTTCCCATGCAGCAATGACTTGTGATGGAAAAATATCTTCGGTTGGCTTTAACGAGCAAACAAATATACGTTTTCCGCTCGGTGTAGACTTATTGCTAGGAATTATTCTTAAGTTGTAAGAGAAACAAGCATCAAATGAACCATGCTCTTCAATGTATTTACGTTTATCTGAAGGTTGCTCGCGACTTCCCATTTCACCTCGATTAACAAGATATAGGCTTAGAAAGAGCTATTAAAGTTTTTGAATCTTTAAATTATACTTAACCCGTTTCATCATTAACATAGAATCTGCATATTGCGAATAATTATTAATTATTGGTTATTAAAACCTTAAGTAAATTTCTGAAAAATTATTGTATCGCGTCTGTTGTTACAAAATGAACTTAAAAAATATTGTTAATTAAGCTTTTACACGGAGATACAAAGCCAAAAATATGAACTCAGAACGTTTGTCAGTATAAACTCTGAACTCATTTATTTACCGTATAAGCTATATGTAGTATGTTATATCGCATCTAATAGGTAACGGTGTACTTAATTTTCTATAATTTTGACTTTTTCCTAATTCAAAACTATTCGCTAACACTACGGCAATCTTTCATTTCATCAGCTTTTAGCGAATATTTTAGTTTTGGATTAATTGCTATTTTGCTGTTAGCAGTTACAACAATAATTATTAAAATTTTATTCCTTAACAGAAAATTACTAGAAGCTAAGCAAAAATTAAATAAAGAGATAATTGGACGCAAACAAGCTGAAGAAGTTCTGGTTTCCAGTCAAAATCGTTTACAATTACTTAATACTATTTTAACTGGTGTTCCTTTAGGAATGTCTGTTGAACAAATTACAAAAAACACTATCAAAGAACTTCATAGACATTTTCCAGATTTAAAAGTTGCTTTTTCAAATATAGATGATAATGGGATTCTCACTATTATTCATTTTGTGGGAACAAAGAATACGCCACAGATTGAAGGTTTAATTTTTGATTTAACTACGGCTCCTGATTATTTTTTTAGTTTAGTAAATGGTCAGAAATTTATCATTGAAGATGTTGCTCAAGATAAATGTTTATCATCTTTAGCATCAAATATTCTGAAAATTGACAATCAAGCAATTTTAGAAATACCGCTACGAGATTCGGGTGGATTAATTGGCGTACTTGGTTTTTATGATTCGCAACCGCGAAAATGGAGCGAATATGAAATTAATACAATTACTGAAGTTGCTAATTATTTGATTGTGGCAATTGAAGATATTCAAAGTCAAGAACAAAATAAAAGAATTGAGGTAGAACTTAGGGAAAGCGAAGCATTTCTACGAACACTTTATGAAATTGCAGTCTCTCGTAATTTTAACTTTGAACAACGCATCCAATATTTATTAAGAATGGGATGTCAAACATTTGGTTTGGAGTTTGGTATTCTTGCACGAGTTGAAGACAATCTTTATAAAGTTACCGTAGCAGAAAGTCCAGATGAGGTAATGTATCCCGGATACAGTGTGGAATTAAATCAAACTTTTTGTTGTGAAGTGCTTGAAAACGATCAACCTTTAATAATTGGACATAGTAATAATTCTTCTTGGTGTAATCATCCCGGCTACCTCAGATTTGGTATGGAATCTTATATGGGAGCGCGGGTATTAGTTGCGGGTAAAGTTCACAGTACTCTCTCGTTTTCCAGCCTCAAACCGCGACAGCAAAAGTTTCAAAATGCCTACAGGGAATTATTAAAGTTAATGGCGCAATGGGTTGGTAGCCAAATTGAAAGAGAGCAAGCCGAACAAGCTTTAAAACAGCAATTTAATCGCGCTTTGTTACTCAAGCAAATTACTAATGAAGTTCGTCGAAGTTTGGATGCAAAGCAAATTTTTGAAACTACCGCGATTCAAATTGCTAATGCTTTTAAAGTGGATCGCTGTTTAATTCATAACTATCTAGGTTCTCAACACAAGATTTCTACTGTGGTGGAATATTTAGAACCAGGGATGCCATCGATGCGACACTTTCAAATACCAATTGAAGGTAATCCTCATGCAGAAAAATTAATATCTCAAGATAGCGCGATCGCAACATCAAATGTTTTTGCAGAACCTTTATTAGAAGCTGCTATAGATATCTGTGCAGAAATGCAAATCAAGTCTATGTTGGCAATTCGGACTTCCTATCAAGGTGAGGTGAATGGCACAATCGGTTTGCATCAGTGTAATAATTATCGTCAGTGGACTCACGATGAAGTTGAGTTATTAGAATCCGTCGCCGCGCAAGTAGGAATTGCTGTTGCTCAAGCTCGTCTTTTGGAACGAGAAACTCAACAAAATCAAGAACTTACGATCAAAAATAGTGAGTTGGAACAGGCAAAACTTGGTGCTGAAGCAGCTAACCGCGCCAAGAGTGAGTTTTTAGCGATGATGAGCCATGAAATCCGCACCCCAATGAATGCGGTAATCGGGATGAGCGAGCTGTTAGGGGATATGGATTTAACTCCCCGACAATTGGATTTTGTTGAAACCATTCGCAGCAGTAGCGATACTTTGCTGGCTATTATTAACGATATTTTAGACTTTTCTAAGATTGAATCGGGTAAATTAGATTTAGAAACAATTCCGTTTAATTTGCGTAATTGTGTAGAAGAATCTTTGGAATTATTAACTTCTCAATCTGCGACTAAACACTTAGATTTGGCGTACACGATCGATTCTCAAATTCCAATTTCGATTGTTGGAGATGTAACGCGAGTGCGGCAAATACTAATTAATTTACTTACCAACGCAGTTAAATTTACAAAAGCTGGTGAAGTAGTTGTTTCTGTAACTGCGAAACAATTAACCAGTAATTTTTCAACAAGTAATTATCAAATTCAATTTGCCGTTAAGGATACGGGGATTGGTATTCCTGAAGAAAAAATTAGCCGATTATTTAACCCGTTTACTCAAGTTGATGCATCGATGACTCGTCAATACGGGGGTACTGGATTGGGTTTAGCCATCAGCAAACGCTTAAGCGAAATCATGGGTGGTACCATGTGGGTGGAAAGTACTGTAGGTGAAGGTTCTACATTTTATTTTACTATTCAAGCTCAGTCTGCACCAAATTGCAGAGTTAGTTATCTTGACAATATTCAACCACAGATGGCGTGTAAACGAATTTTGGTAGTAGACGACAATGCCACCAATCGCAAAATTCTCAGTTTACAAATGCAAAAATGGGGAATAATTGTTCTCACAGCAACAGACGGTTTTCAAGCTTTGGAATTAATTGATTCTAAACAATCCTCAGAAAAATTTGATCTGGCAATCGTAGATATGCGAATGCCGCAAATGGATGGCTTAACGTTGGCTTATAGGATTCATTCTATCCCTAATTACGAACAGTTACCCATAGTAATATTGAGTTCGGCAGATAGATCGACTCAGCAGCAGCTTGCAGCCGAATCTGATTTGGTTGCCGTACTCAACAAACCAATCAAACAATCCCAACTATACAATACCTGCGTCAGTATATTATGCGGCAAACAAATCTCTGTTTCACCTTCTCCATCCCCAACATCTAGACTTGAATTGCAATTAAGCGAGCAACTTCCGCTACGAATTCTTTTAGTGGAAGATATGCCTTTAAATCAAAAGGTAGCTTTACATATGTTACAAAAATTAGGCTATGCCGCTGACGTAGCTAGTAATGGCTTAGAAGCGCTTTGTAGTTTGCGCCGTCAAGATTACGATCTTGTTTTTATGGACGTACAAATGCCGGAAATGGACGGATTGCAAGCAACGAAGTGTATCTGCAAAGAATGGTTGCCCCCCAAACGCCCTTGGATCGTTGCCATGACAGCTAATGCCATGCAGGGCGATCGCGAAGAATGTTTGAATGCAGGCATGAATGATTATGTTAGCAAACCCGTGCGGATTGAAGCTTTAATTGAAATTTTTAATAACTATAGAAACTTACAGCAATCATTTAATCAAGATTCAGATTCTACTGCTGTTGTGAAAAAAGAAAAATCGCTTTCGAGTCCCCTACCAGTTATTGATACCCAAATATTACAAGAATTAAAAGATATGGCAGGTGATGATGGTGATGAAATGTTAGCAGAATTAATTGATAGCTACCTCGAAGATGCAGCACCAAAATTACAGGAAATTCGCCGTGCTATTGATAAATATGATGCTGAATATCTACGTAATTCTGCTCATACTTTGAGATCGTTAAGCGTTACCATTGGAGCTGTATTGCTAGCTCGGGTATGCACCGAACTAGAAACTATAGGTCGTTCTGGAACAACATCCAACACTTCTACTTTGCTCAAACAGCTTGATACAGAGTACCAACGAGTTAAAACAGTTTTGCAACAACACTATCCTACCAAGAGGGCATGATGATTAATCTCGAATTGCAACATAACCCACCCCAAATTCTAATCGTAGACGATCAAAGGACTTTGCGATTGGTGCTGCGTAAAGCAATGGAAAAGCAGGGATATCAGGTAATAGAAGCCTGCAACGGGGAACATTGTTTAGATATTTGTCAAAAACAAACGCCAGACATGATTTTACTCGATGCCATGATGCCCACAATCAATGGCTTTGAATGTTGCACTAAATTACAAACAGTTATGGGTGAAGATTGTCCGCCGATTTTGATGATAACAGTTCTTGACGACCAAGAATCAGTGGAACGAGCTTTACAGGTAGGAGCAAGCGATTACATTACAAAACCAATTAATTGGGATGTACTTGCACAAAGAGTAAATCGCTTATTAACATCTGGTTGGACAATATTAGAAACTCGTCGTCAAATTGAACGCGAATGTCGATTAACAGTCGGTTTAGAAACATCAAATCGAGAATTACAAAGTCTTGCTTCTAGCGATATATTAACTAAAGTTGCCAGTCGTTCCTACTTTAATGAGTACTTACAGCGCGAATGGAAACGATTAGAAAAATATCAATTACCTCTATCTTTAATTCTATGTAAAATTGAATTTTCACAAATAGATTATCAAGGTAAAGATGAATATTTATGTCATATTGCTGACACCATGCGTAAATCTAAAAAGCGCTCTACCGATTTTATTGGACGCTACAGTAATCAAGAATTTATCATGATTTTAGCCAATACTCAAACTAAAGAAGCAACAAAAGTAGTTGAAAAAATTCAAAATTCTATAGAATCCTTAGAGATACAAGACGAACTGGTAAAAATTATTTTCAGCACTGCCAGCGTTATTCCGTCAGCCGAATCATCTGCATATAATTTACTTAAAAATGTGGAGAAACAGTTAACCGTCAATAATGAACAATTAACAATTATCAATTAACAATATTTCATAATTCGTAGGGTGTATGACGGCCACGATAAACTATAATACCTAACCAACTTAATTAGAATTGCCGTCACGCACCAAATTGATCTAAACAATTAACAATTATCAATTAACAATATTTCATAATTCGTAGGGTGTATGACGG
>CAYMZW010000381.1:0-6985 GCA_964395005.1 uncultured Rivularia sp. | reverse complement strand
GAAAGGTTTCAAGCAACGTTGGCTCACATGGGAATAACCAAATTTACAACAGTCAAAGGTTTAGAAGGTAGTTGTGATTTAGCCAGAGATCGAACTGCGATTATCGGCTATTGCGATGGTAATAATAATTTAGAAAGACTACTTTTAGTTCCTCGCGAATACGGCTTTACTACCAAAAACGTACCTTTGAATAGTACTGAAGAATTAATATCGGAAATGAAATCAGTTTTAGCTGGTTTACCATCGGAATTAATGCAAACAGCACTATGGAATGGAGGATTTTACTTATTTCGTTGCGGAATTAGTGCGAATATGTCGGAAGGTTTAGCAAAAGCAAAAGAACTTTTTGATAGTGGCGCAGTATTGAAAAAACTTCGAGAATTACAGGAAACTATTAACTTAGGGAATGGGGAATAGGGAACAGGGAACAGGAAATAAATAGTTAATATTATTAAATAACTGTATTAATATTTATGCGGTAAGATAATATTAAGCTTTTTTCTAAAACTATACTTTTACCAAGCAATAAAAGATCGTAACTTTTATCAATAAAATTTGTTGGAATATGATTTATTATAAATAGAACTTACGCAATCGCAATGATTAATAAAGCTTTCCACACCTTTAGATCCCCCCAACCCCCCTTTTTAAGGGGGGCTTTGCGTAAGTCCTAATAAAAATTAAAATAATTGATAAATAAAAACTTAATTAAACCTTTGACCTTTAACCTTTAACCTTTGACCTATTATCCGGGAGAAAATCTACTATGGCAGCGCAGAAAATTTTGATGATTGTTGGAGATTATGTAGAAGATTACGAAGTGATGGTTCCCTTCCAGGCTTTGCAAATGGTTGGACACACCGTTGATGCTGTATGTCCCGATAAAAAAGCTAGTGAAAAAGTAAGAACAGCTATCCACGATTTTGAAGGGGATCAAACTTATAGTGAAAAACCCGGTCACAATTTTGCTTTAAATGCTGATTTTGCCACGGTAGACGAAAGCGAATATCACGCTCTGGTTATTCCTGGAGGAAGGGCACCGGAATACATTCGTTTAAATTCAAGAGTATTAGAAATTACCCAGCATTTTGCTCAAAACAACAAACCAATCGCTGCAATATGTCATGGTTTACAGGTTCTAGCAGCTGCAAATGTATTGCAAGGTAAAACCTGTACTGGATACCCAGCCTGTAGTCCAGATATAGTTAGTGCTGGAGGTAAGTACGTAGACGTTAGTGCCTCAGAAGTAGTAGTTGATGGTAACTTAGTAACCGCACCCGCCTGGCCTGCCCATCCTCACTGGTTAGCTGAATTCCTCAAAGTGCTTGGTACAAAAATCCAGCATCCCGATATGGCTACGCTAAGTAGTTAAGTCCCCATTATTTTATTTACAGAGGAAGTTATATTACCGTTCTTTGTTCTCTATCTGCACGAAATGTTAAATTAATCAAGACACAAATACTTAGCTTGATTAGCCGATAAATTTTATTAAATATCAGTTTAAATATCAGTGATTTGCCAGTTTTCAATTTATTATTATTGGCAATTTTACTGACTGCCTGAAAAAATGCTTGAATACAAATTACTTGCAAGGGCAAGGGGAAAGTTTAAAAAATCTACAATTAATAAGATTTTAAATATATATTTTAGCTTTTTAACTTTATAAATACACAATTATCGTTTGAGTCAAGATAGTAAATATACAGTTAAGCCAAACTATATAAAATAAGTTTTTTTGATAACCATTACAATGCGTAAAATTTATAATTCAACAAAGCCAAAATACTCAATGTAGCGTAGACTAAGAGAATGGGTGACATACTAGCACTTGTTGCGATATTCAGGCAGAACTTTTTACGATAAAGTCTCACTTACTCCTTAGCGTAAACTTTCTTTGTATTGAGGTCGCGAAGTAAAAATTAAAAAACTTAGTTGTGTGGTTAAGTCTTACTGCCAACAAAAAACCACTTTATATAATTGAGAAATAATACTGACTCAATGACAGGCAAAAACGCAAGACAGAATGCATTTCTGCGGCTAGTGTCTGGTAAGGAATCAGAAACACGATCGGTTCGTCAACGCTACTCGCTAATTCCAACTTCAGAAGCAGTAATAGGACGCGATCCTCACTGCCAAGTTGTATTGGACGCATTAAAGTATCGGATGGTATCTCGCCGTCATGCGATCGTTCGTCCCCTAAGTTTATCCCCTGATGGTGAAATCAGTTGGATACTTTGCGATTTAGATAGTGCTAACGGTACTTATCTTAACGGAAAACGCTTACAGGAATGTCAGCAAATTTTCCCTGGCGATCGCATTACTTTAGGCTACGATGGACCTCAACTTATTTTTAGTAGCGAAGTGGTTGAACAAAGAACCACAATTTCTGCGAATACACCTGTTGCCGGAATCACAAGTTCCCAAGACTATTCCAAACCAGACTCGGTTAGCTTTACTCAATTATTTCCGATAATTTCTACAGGTAAAGACTTAACCAGCAAAGCATATTTAATACCCGGAATTTTAACAGTAATTTTTGTAGTACTAATGTTTGCTACGGTAGGAAAACCGGAAGCAAATCAAGTTATAGTTGCTATTTATATCGCCTTCGCTGCTTACTATTTTATCTATCAGCTATGTGGTAAGCATAAACCCTGGTGGGTTTTATTAGCTATGGGTTTATCCACAGCTTTGATTTTAGTTAGCCCGATTTTAGATTTATTTATTTTTGTATTTCGCGAACTTTTGCCCGGTAGATTACCATCAGGACAAGAATCAATCACTTTTACAGAATTGCTGGTGCGAATGTTTTTCGGCGCTGGTTTAATGGAAGAATTACTTAAAATACTACCAGTTGTAGCTATATATTTAATTGGTTTAAAATTATCTTCGCCTTGGAAAGAGCGTATTGGAGTTTGGGAACCTTTAGATGGCATCTTACTTGGTGCAGCTTCTGCCGTAGGTTTTACACTGTTGGAAACACTCGGTCAGTATGTACCGCAAGCTACTCAAAATGCGGCTATGCAAGCCGGAACTGAAACAGGTCAATTAGTAGGATTACAGTTATTAATTCCTCGAATTTTAGGTTCTGTAGCCGGACACATGGCTTATAGTGGATATCTTGGATATTTTATCGGTTTAGCCGTGCTTAAGCCAAAATTAGGCGGAAAAATTTTATTAGTTGGCTACCTAAGCGCCTCAGCACTTCACGCTTTATGGAATACAACCGGAGCTAACAATGCTCTACTTTTAGTTATTGTAGGCGTTTTGTCTTATGCTTTTTTAATGGCCGCAATTCTTAAAGCAAGGGCGCTTTCACCTAATCGTGAAGAAAATTTCGCCACCCGCTTTTTTGGAAATAAGTAATTGGTTGTTAGTTGTTAGTTGTTAGTCGTTAGTTGTTAGTTGTTAATTATATTTACATAAGAAACTTACTTAATTAAATAATTAGTATATAAAGTTGTTGATCGGTCGTTAGTATATTTATTTATATTTAAATGATGCTAATAAGTTACTTTTCGTATTTTTGCTTGAGTTTCTCGTAGTATTTTCGCTGTTGCTCCTCAATAAAATCTGCTTGCTCTATTTCTTGACTTATAGGTTTATCAACTTCCGAAGTCTGAACAATTTTTATATTAATTTCATCGCCTACTTCTAAGCTGCTGTTAATCCATTTGAGGTAAACGTGATTGCCTTGTGAATCGTAGGCTAACCCTGCAACATTAAAATCCAGTTCTTCCTCATGTTCACCTCCAGTCAGTTTATCTGATGTAGAGTCAATTCTTTTTGCCCAAGTAAAAATAGCATTGACGGAACCAAATTGCTCTATACCCGCAGTACATATATGTTCTCCGTTCAGCCATATTTTAAAAGCAGTCATTTATGTACACCCTCGCGAATCGGATCAATTTAGCTTTATTTTTTGAGGTTGTAGGTGATTACAAACTAATAACAACTAACAACTAACAACTAACAACTAACAACTAACAACTAACTCCTAACTATTAATATGTCTTTTGATAGATGAGACTGGAGAGTCAACTATTTTATTCTTTATATATAATGGGTAAATCTACCCCAAGAAAGAAAAATCCTAAAAATAGCATAGCCCCAGTCATAAAAAGTACAACTTGATTGCATTTTCACTGCCATTAAAGTAAAAAATGGCGAGAAAGTTTTTATAGAAAATATTTACTAATATTCACTCTTGTGTTTGAGAATCTAATTGGTTTAGTGCATGATAAGCAACTGCTAAACCAGCTTTTGCTTGCTCAATTTCTGATAAAGCCGCCCATTCACGCTCATCATCTCGATCGAAGTTAACAAGGGTAGATTCGACTTTCTTTGGTTCGCCACTTCTGGTAGCATAAGCAATCGGACGTGCTAAAACCATGATGTCATCAACTTCTAAACTAGGTAATACAGCCTGTACGCATTCAATAAGTTGTTGAGTCATTGACTGTTTTTCATTAAAAATTTCTGCTGCTTTTTGAGCAATCAAGCTTATCCAAGCTGACGGCATACTATTAGAAAACTGTTTTTGTAAACTTTTCTGGAGCTTAACTGCCACTGTAGAATTTGTATTACAATTGTATTGCGCTGAAGTATCAACTTTAGACCAAAGTGCATCTAGTTGGTTGTGGAAACCTTCGCACCGGGTATTCAATTCCTCGTCTAGCAAATCTTGCATAACAAATTGCTCTTCGATTTGATTGAAGTAAGCCTCCGTATCTTCGCCAGGATTCCAGGGATAACAGTTGTCAACTGGATCTAGTAGAGTTGCAAGTAAATCCAACTCGGTTTGAGAAAGTGAATTATTAATTGAATTGTTAAAATTGTTAGAACCTTTCATGTTGTCAGCCATGTGTTGTCTCCTTTCGTCTTCGATTTGGGGTATTGACAGCTACAGCATCTGCTTTCTCATTTCCGCAAACTGAAATTTTTTTTGTTTAGCTAAAAAACTTTCAATTTTAAGGAGCGGTGTATCGTCTATGTTAGTGCTTGAACTCAGGAATAGTCAGAATTTAATAAATATAGAAAACTACTTAACTATTTAAAGAAAAAGACTTGTTAACCTCTATATTGCTTTATTTATTGTCGGATAAGCATCTATGTCCGTCTGAACGCGCTTCACCTATAAAGAATATGCCCGAAAAAAGTTAGCTTTCAATGCGAAATTCCCAAGTTTGACTTTTAGTGCTACCAAATTTCAAGTGCATTCCCGATTCTAAAGGTACTTCTCGTCGGTAGATTTGTTCCCATCCACCAGAACGTAAAACCCAAGTTGTGCCATAGGTCGAAAAATCTTGTAAATAGTAAGTTTGGATTTGAATATCGCCGTTGAGGTTATTGCGACGTAGAATTTCAGCGTGACGTTTTGAAACTGATGGTTCCCTAATTACAATATCATTTTCTTTGGTGCGACCAATACGGGTAACACCAGGTTTGAGTAAGTAACTTCTACCTCCTGCCTGTAAAGAACGTAGAGAAACATTTGCACTACCGGGAATAAAAGTAGTTGGTATTTCTGTAGCACCTTCCTCAAAACTTTTGAGTAATTCTCCATCAAAATGAGGATGGAGGTAAAGAACTGGTAAAGTCCAAGCAGGTTGGTTGAAATGGTAAATAGTTAATAATCTTTTTCTACCTTCAGCAACTGCTTCATCAATGGGTTTACGAGTACGCAAAGCTAAAGCAAAACTTTGGATAAAGCTATGGCTTTCCTCGTCAGTAATTTCATCGCGCATTCCTAGAACTGCTGGTACACCTTGACGGATCAGAACTTCAGCTAAACTACTATAAGCAATAGCTCTATTTTTGTCAGAGAAAGGTTGCGCTCCCCAACAAGCATTAAAAACTGCCAGCTTTACATTGCTACGGGTTAAAGCTTGTGCTAGTTCCATACCGTTTAAGGTCATGTCATCTAGTAAAAATAAAAACCCACCATCAGGACCTGGCAAACCATGACCAGCATAAAAGAAAACGTTATAGGCTTTGGTTTCTAGCTCCGATATTAACTGCTGTGGAGTTGGCTTTACCAGTGTTTTTACCATACACGGTGCGTATCCGGCATTGCTGCCTAATTGATTACTACCTGAAAGAGTCGCCTGAAGAATAGCTGCTTCTGCTTCAAGTTGCAGACTTTCGTCTTCACCTAAAACTAATAAAATATTCAAAGCGGCATCGGTACGTGAAGAAGATAATGGTTCGACTTGAGAAGTAGTACGACTAAACAATAGATGTTGGGAAAGCGACATTGCGGGTTGTCCAGGTTGGCGCTGCATAATTTCCCAAGGAAGAGCAATCAAATCTGGTTCGCGAATTTCCAATCGAAAGCGCAAACGTGTATGCTGACCCATAGCAATACCGCGACTGCGTTCCAAACTACCAAGAATTTCTCCTTCAAATACCCAGCGCCATAACCTGACTCCCATATATTGCATTAAACGGCTGCTGTAACTGGTTTTTTTTCCTCCTGCGGGTGATAGGGAATTTAATGGAAGTGGAGTTGCAGTTTTAGACTTATTTTTCGGCGATATATCCAAGCGAGAATGTCCGGCGAACATTTGTTGCCACTCCAGCCAAGCTTGATTTAGTTCTTGCGGCCATAAACAATCACGTAGAACATAACCACTGGGATAGGGGGCATTAACCACCCAAATGGCGTAATTATCTGTGCCAGTGTGAACTAGACGGGCGATCGCCAGGTTTAGAGATGGCATGGATTCGTTAAACTTAAAACTAAATTTTTGTCAAGCAAAATGTTTGCCTAAAAATATCTTTAAAAATAATCTTTTCAGGCGATTGTCTATATTATTTCAGTTTCTTATAGTTTATCTACTTTTGAGATGGGTGCTGTTACCTATTTGGGGTAGATAATGGAGGGTTCTCTGGAATATCACCAGATTTTGGTTGAATTAAGGGTTGGCTGGGACTCACGGAATCTTCAACGGGCACTGAAGTAGAATCTTCAGTTGCTGGTACC
>CAYMZW010000380.1:0-6987 GCA_964395005.1 uncultured Rivularia sp. | reverse complement strand
GTAGGAACCATCATACCTTTAGAAAACATCCAGGTTACGGCAATATTATTTTGGAAAGCACGAATTTGATTGAGATGCTTTGCACTAAGTAAGTCATGCTTGAGGGCAGTATCTAGAAGTTGGGTTAATCTTTCTAGATTGCGAACTAAAGATCCAAAGCCGGTAAATACTAAAGGAGACTGAAGCGATGCTGCATCACCAATCGAGATTAAACGATTGAAAGCAACAGTGCGATCGCGACTTCCTACGCTGAAATGTCCCGGTATATATCCGAACGTAGGCTTTTTCCAGGTTAATTTGTCCATATCGCAACGGCGATATTCTGGCAAAATGGTAAAAAAGTCTTCGTACATTTCCATTAAGGAACCGGGATTCTCTGCATTTACCTGGTGATAGTGAAACAAATAAATAGTTAATTCTTCATTTTCTCCAGGAAATAATTCCCAAATTAACTGTCTTCCCCGCGAAATATCTCCATGACTGTTGAGAACATCGCCGTATTTTGAATCCCAGACTTGTGGTTCAAATCCGCTTTCTACAACTGCTCCTACTGTCGGACATACGCTGTCAAAAGCGCGTTTTGGATTGAGTTGCCATGCAATCGGTGATGCCGTTCCCATTGCATCTACTAATAATCTTCCACTAACTTGTTTTTGGATTTGCGATGGTAACTCTTTGACTGTCAAAATTACTTGAGATGCATCAATATCAGCCTTAATAAACTCCGTTTCATCCCAGATATCGCCACCTGCCGCTCGCAATTTCTCACCACACAGCTTAAGTAACTTTTCGGAATCTAAAGCTATATTTAAAACTGTTGGCGTATGTAAAATTGGTGCTTTTAGCTTGCTGGGAATATAAGCATCAAAAAATTTATTAAATCCATCTTTATACTCGCGAGCAATAATAGATTCCACTTCAGCAGAAGTTAGTAAACCCAGATTTACCAAACTTTGAATTTCTAAACGGGAAATATTCCACTCCCGATTCATCTTTCCAAAGGGTAAACGCTCCACCAACAAAACTTTATAGCCCAATCGAGCCATCACCGCCGCATGAATAACTCCTAATGCGCCACCAATGTAGATTAAATCGTAAGTGGGAGACGAGGCAGGGGAATCGAGAAATTCATCAGAAAAAATAACCTGTCGCGGCTCCTGGGGATTCCTTACACCTTCACGCCAACGCTGTTCCCACCAGTAAGCACGGTTTAAATCGTATTCTCCATTAGGCATTTTCTGAAAATACTTAACGGTAAGAGGATAATAAGGAGCCAACGCTTCAAAAATTGATTGTTTGGACAAATCAATCGCCGGTGGTGCGTTGTAATGATGGGGAAAACTTTCTCGGATATTATTAGTTAACTGTTGTAAAATTTGTGTCTCTTGTGGAAATTTATCGCCCCATCGAAACACCTTCAAATACGTGGTTCGCTGCACATTCCATACGAATACGGATAATTCATTGGGTAACTTTTCCGTAATTTTTGTACTGACAACTGTAGTATCTGACGACTTCAAGCGAATGCCATCAGACGTTAATATTTTGTCGTAAGTTCCCGGTTCAAATTCAGTTTGCAACCAGTTTCTTACCGCTGCTGTATCGGTTGTTGGGATTTCTAAGTAAAGAATTTCTTTCATATTTGGTTGCCATTACCCCAAAATCTACTCATTAAGACAGATTTAAGAAAGTTGTAAATCACGGTAAACTCCCCCCTATCAGTTAAATAAATATTCTGTAAAGAAAGTTTAAGAGTTTGCAAGTTTTTTTGTTCCTTTAATTATTCACACACACGCCATGAATTATCCCATCCCAGACAACCCCCAAGAAATATTTGCGATGAAGCAACAGCCGGTTGATGAGGAACTTGTTGCTGTAGCAATAGCAGGCGTAATAAAATTTGTCCGTTCTCAAGGTCAATCATTAGAAGAATTAACAAATCAAGTTTTAGCAGAAGATGCGGTGCTTGATAAACAGCAGCGTCGTTGGCTTAGTCAAGTCGTAGCACAGGCTTGGGACAATATTTAATAATTTGGGAATGGGGGATGGGGCATGGCGCATTGGGCATAGTTAGGAGTCAGGAGTTAGGAGTTAGGAGTAGCAAATAGCAAGTAAGTTGTTATTCTCCTTGTCCCTCATCTTCCCATCCCTAATGCCTCATGCCCTATGCCCAATCCCCTATGCCCAATCCCCAATTCCCCATTAGCCAACTTCAGCATTTAATTGCGAGTGCAAAAGTAAACCGTATTCCAATCCTTCGACTACTGCTTGATAAGAGGCTTCTAATATATTGTTAGAAACTCCTATTGTAGTCCAGCGTTGTTTTCCGTTTCCTAGTTCCACCATTGCGCGGGTGGTGGCTGAGGTTCCGGTGTGTCCGTTGAGAATCCTGACTTTGTAATCTGTTAGTTCAAATGTCTCGATTTGCGGATAGAACTTAATTAAAGCTTTACGTAAAGCTGCGTCTAATGCTGCAACTGGCCCGTTTCCTTCGGCTGCTTCCCAAATATCTTCTTTGTTGACGGCGACTTTAACTGTTGCGAGTGCTTTGGTTGTGTCTAAGATTTTTCCTAAATCGCAGTGAATTTGAAAGCCTTTAACTTGGAACCAGGAAGGGCGAGTTTGTAAAGCTTCACGCATTAATAATTCAAAGCTGGCTTCTGCTGCTTCAAATTGATATCCTTGACTTTCTAATTCTTTGAGACGCTGCAATATTTCTCGCGTTGCTGGATGGTTTTTATCAAGTTCAATGCCAAATCCACGGGCTTTCACTAAAACGTTGCTGACTCCTGCTTGTTCGGAAATTACTATGCGGCGAGAATTACCTACTTCCTCGGGTTCGATGTGTTCGTATGTCAGCGGATTTCTCTGTACTGCCGATACGTGAATACCTCCTTTATGAGCAAAAGCCGAACGTCCTACAAAAGGAGCATGATCGTCAGGAGCAAGGTTGACTACTTCACTCACAAACCGACTAGCTTGAGCAAGTTTAGATAGCTCGTTAGGAGCAATGCAGTTGTAACCCAACTTCAATTGTAAATTCGGAATCAAAGAACAAAGGTTGGCATTACCGCAGCGTTCGCCATAGCCATTGATTGTACCTTGTACCATCTGCACTCCCGCCATTACCCCAGCTAAAGCATTGGCGATCGCCGTATCCGAATCGTTATGAGTGTGAATACCCAGTTGAATATTCTCGGGGCAGTTTTTAATTACATCGGTAACTATTTGGGAAACTTCATGAGGTAAAGTACCGCCATTTGTATCGCATAAAACTAACCATTCGGCACCAGCAGCAATGGCAGTTTTTATAGTTTGCAAAGCATAATCGGGATTATGTTTATAACCGTCAAACCAGTGTTCCGCATCGTATATAACGCGACGGTTTTGACTGCGAAGATACTCGATAGTATCGCGAATCATTTCTAAATTTTCTGCTAAACTTGTTTTCAGACCTTCGGTAACGTGCAAATCCCAAGACTTGCCAAAAATAGTTACCCATAAAGTATTTGCGGCAAGAATAGCTTGCAACATTGGTTCGGAACTTGCCGATTTGTTTGGTCGTCTTGTCGAGCAAAAAGCAACAATTTGAGCTTGTTTGAGCGGTTGTTCTTGCAATTGCCAAAAAAGCTGTACGTCTTTGGGGTTGCTTCCAGGCCAACCACCTTCAATAAAAGGAATTCCTAATTCATCTAGTCTTCTTGCGATACGTAATTTATCTTCCAGCGAAACCGATAAACCTTCACGCTGAGTACCATCTCGTAGCGTGGTGTCGTAGATCCAAAGTTGGTGTGAGGAATTTACGGTCATAATTATAGAGAGTAGAGCAACAACTGAAGATGGCAATGTGTCAATATACAACAATAATTTGCCAGTTTGGTAACGTAAGATGCCTGTTCTTTTAGCTCAATAATCGACAATATTTTCAATAATTGTGGTATTGCAGTTTGCTTCTCAAAGGCTAAATTTTAATCATGCAGCAAAATGGCATTGACCTTTATAACAGCAGTGAATACAGTAATTAACAATCTTCGTGTTAGTAATAAGAGCAAATCACAGATTGCAATAGCTGTATAGTTCAAATCCAACGTTCGCGGTGCAGAACGATTTCCCTGGCTGAAAAATTTGACATAGCTCAAAAGCCGTCTTTTTCAGATTCGGGAAAATTGAAAGATCGATAAGTAACACAAGATACCATTTCGTTTGAAAAGGAGATAAAACAGAAAATGGGTAGATGGACACCTTTAATTTTGATGGCTGGGGGCTTGGCAATTTTGCTAGGCACATTGTTGGGAATAAATTTTCCTATGGATGGACGTAACGCACAAGCTCCTACTAAAGGAAGACAATCCCAAGTGCTTCCAGCCAATATTAATGTAAATAGTACTGCGACTGGTGCTAATGGTTCTAATAGTGGCTCTGCTGCACAAAGCGGTCAAAATACGACTGCCCAGAACAACAACAATACTACTACTAACCGAAGAGTTATCCAGAGTGCGCCAACAACAACCGCTCAGGGCAACACATCGACAACTGGAAGTAGTTCTACCGCACAATCACAAAGTAACACTCAAAGAAATACATCTGGTAACAGGGCACCAGTTCGTGCTTTATGGTAAGAATGCCAGTTAGTAGTTAGTCGTTAGTCGTTAGTAGCGATCGGATATAGCTGATTATTGAAAAGCGGACATTATTATTACTGGGTGTTTGCTTTTGAAAAGGTATTGAATTATCTCGTACCTTTTCGATCAAAAACCCAGTTTCTCCAATACTATTAAAATTTAAGATTTACTTCATAAATAGTCACGCTTGTTGCTAGTTATTTGTTACTAGTTAGTAATAACTAACGACTAATGACTGGCTGACTAAATGACTAGCGATCTTTTAATTATTGGTGGTGGTGTTATCGGCTTAGCAACAGCCATCGAACTCAAACTGCGCGGTGCTAACAAAGTCACCGTGATAAGCCGAAACTCTGCTTCAGCAGCAGCCACAGCAGCAGCAGGAATGCTCGCACCTTCTGCCGAAGGAATTGCTGATGCGGCTATGCTGCAATTGTGCAATCATTCCCTATATTTATATCCAGATTGGACGAGAAAATTAGAAGAAATTACAGGTTTAGATACTGGTTATTGGGCTTGCGGTATTTTAGCCCCGGTTTATGAGGAACAAAGGGACTTTGATAATTCTACCCCCTCTTCCCCATCTACCCACTCTTCCCCCTCTTCAGCAACTTGGTTAGACAAACAAACAATCCACCAATACCAACCGGGATTAAGTGAGGAAGTAATCGGCGGTTGGTGGTACCCTGATGATGGTCAAGTTGATAATCGCGCTTTATTTCAAACTCTTTTAAATGCTGCCGAAAATCTTGGTGTTGAAATTAATGAAGGTATTAGGGTAAAAGGAATTATTCAGCAGCAAGGAGAGGTAAAAGGCGTACAAACGGATGCTGGCACGCTTCGCGCTTCTAAATATGTGTTAGCAACGGGTGCTTGGAGTAATGAATTATTTCCTCTACCCGTGCGTCCTGTCAAGGGACAAATGTTAAGCGTTAAAATACCTTTGTCTTCTCCACATTTACCTTTGAGTAGAGTTTTGTATGGAGATAATATTTATATCGTACCCAGACGCGACGGAAGAATTATAATTGGGGCTACTTGCGAAGATGTAGGTTTTACTGTCGGAAATACGCCTGTAGAAATTACTCGTTTACTTCAAGCAGCTATCCGGCTATATCCTCAACTACAAAATTATCCCATCGAAGAATTTTGGTGGGGATTTCGTCCAGCTACTCCCGATGAATTACCCATTCTTGGCAATAGCTCGTGCAAAAACTTAATATTTGCTACTGGTCATCATCGTAATGGTATTCTGCTAACACCGATTACAGCAAAATTAGTTGCCGATATAGTTTTAGATGAAATTTCCCATCCGTTGCTAAATCGCTTCCATTATTCACGCTTCCATAGTTCAACATCTACTACCCCAATGCTGACTTCAGTTAATCCCAATAAGAATATCTCTTCACTATCTTTACAAAATTCAATTCAAGACTCAATTCAAGATTCAATTCAAGACAAAACCCTAATTATTGCAGGTTTTGAATTTACATCGCGTTTGATGACAGGTACGGGTAAATATCGAAATATCACCGAAATGCAGCAAAGCGTAGCAGCTAGCCAATGTCAAATAGTTACAGTTGCAGTACGCAGAGTTCAAACCAACGCTCCTGGACATGAAGGTTTAGCAGAAGCATTAGACTGGAACAAAATATGGATGTTACCCAATACAGCCGGATGTAAAACCGCAGAAGAAGCAATTCGTGTCGCTCGTTTGGGAAGAGAAATGGCAAAAATTCTCGGACAAGAAGATAATAACTTCGTCAAATTAGAAGTAATTCCCGACGCAAAATATTTACTTCCAGATCCCATCGGCACCCTGCAAGCCGCCGAACAACTAGTAAAAGAAGGCTTCGCCGTACTCCCCTACATCAACGCCGATCCGATGCTAGCCAAACGCTTAGAAGAAGTCGGTTGTGCAACAGTTATGCCTCTAGCAGCACCAATAGGTTCCGGACAAGGATTGCAAACCACCGCCAACATCAAAATTATTATCGAAAACGCCAGCATTCCAGTTATTGTAGATGCCGGTATCGGTGCCCCATCCGAAGCAGCCCAAGCAATGGAAATGGGCGCAGACGCATTGTTGATAAATAGCGCGATCGCCCTAGCAAAAAACCCACCCGCAATGGCACGCGCCATGAACATGGCAGCAGTCGCCGGAAGATTAGCATATCTAGCCGGAAGAATGCCGTTAAAAGATTATGCCAGCGCTTCCTCTCCTTTGACGGGAACGGTAAATTAAAAAATGGGCATGGGGCATGGGGCATGGGGCATTGGGTATGGGGAAGAGGGGGTAGAAAAAATGCATCACTCCTAACTCCTAACTCCTAACTCCTAACTCCTAACTCCTAACTCCTAACTC
>CAYMZW010000379.1:0-6989 GCA_964395005.1 uncultured Rivularia sp. | reverse complement strand
AATACAATGATTCATTCACATCATTGTTATCTCTAAAACCTTTAACCGAATTTGAGCCACAAGAAATATTACAAATTCGCACGGATTTTGATAACTACATTATAGAAAGTTTTTGATTTTACCTGGCGGTTGAAACCGCGTCTATACAGGCAAAACCCACCTGCGTGGGTTAAGAATCAGCGTCGTAAAAGCTACGCAAAGCCCCCCTTTTTAAGGGGGGTTGGGGGGATCTCCATGTCTGGAATAAATCCGAATAAACTGACTAAGACTTGTAATTTCATCGCTACAACCTGGGAAGAATAATAAGAGAAATTCTCACAACCACAAAAGTCTAACTTTTTATTGTGGCTCGCTTTTATATAACCAATGAAAATCCAATCGGCAATTCTAGCCATATTTATTATCTTCTTATCCGCTTGTCAAGATTGTAATGCCAAAAAAACCTAAATCACCTAATACCGAATCCTCGGATCGACATAAGCATTCAAAATATCAATCAAAATACTCGCTGCAACAACAATCGTCCCAAAAAATATCATAATTCCCTGCACCGTAGGATAATCCCTTTCGCTAATTCCTTGAAACAATCTATTCGCCAATCCCGGCCACGAAAATGTTACTTCGGTTAATACTGCTCCACCAAGCAACGAAGCAAAGGTTAATCCCAATACAGTAATCACGGGAATCAATGCATTTCTCAAAGCGTGGGAAAACAAAATCTTTCTTTCTTGAATTCCCCTTGCTCTTGCTGCTTCCACATAATCCGACTGCATGGTTTGCTGCAAATTTACCCGCACAATCCGCTCGAAAATACCGCTGAGTAATATTCCCAAGGTACAGCAAGGCAATATTAGATATTGTATGGCTGTAAAAAACTGACCAAAATTACCGCTTAAAAGACTATCTATTGTATATAACCCGGTAAAACCTTCTGGTGAACCCATAGTTGCTGGAAATCTTGTTCCCAAAGGAAACCAACCCAACCAAACTGCGAAGATTAACTGTAGTATCATTCCTGCCCAAAACATTGGTAGAGCATAAGTAATAGTACCGAATAATCTTCCACCTAAATCGAGAGCAGTACCCGGACGAGAAGCTGAAATAGTACCGACACCAATACCAACCACCAAAGCAACTATAATCGCGAATATTGCTAATTCCGCCGTAGCTGGGAAATAATCCCAAATAATCTCCCAAACTTTCTGTCCGCGACTGGTTGTAGATTCGCCCATATCCAAGACAAGCAACTTACCCAAGTAATTAAAATATTGCAGCCACAAAGGTAAATCTAAACCTAATTGCGTCCGTAATTCTTCCTTCGCACTTTCCGGCGCACGTCCACCCAAAATAGCATCAACCGGATCTCCAGGTGTCGCTCTAAGTAATAGAAAAACTATAGTAACAATAGTCAGAATTTGCAGCGGAGCCAGCAACAAACGAGTAGTAACGTAATACGCTAAAGCTTTTGAACGGGACATAGAATTTGTTAGTTGATAGTTGTTAGTTGTTAGGAATGGGCATGGGATATTTGTTTTTTGATAATTATAATTATTTATCTAGAAACTTCTCAAATGTTTAAATTTGTAGTGCGAGCATCTTGCTCGCTTGAGACATACAAGATTGCAAAATGTTTGCCAGAGCCGGACACGTTATGAAAACCTCACTACCCAATTCAATCTATTAAGTATTTTTTAATCTGAAAGTCTCGATATATTTACATATTTAAACTTTATTCAGTCCTGTTTTAGAGGACTTTCGCTGTTAGACGGCGGTTTGCAACCGTCAACGGATTGGGGTTTATTTTTCCAATGCCCAATTATCAATTACCCATGCCCCATGCCCTATTCCCTATTTTTTAATATTCTTATATATCAAATTCTGGGTAGCGTCTAATCCCACACCAGTAATTCCGTTTTGAGCAAATACATAGTCTTTACTTTGCCACAAAGGAACATAGGGTACTTCTCTGGCTAATATTTCTTGAATTTCTGCAAAGATTTGCTCGCGTTTTTCTGGATCTTGTTCTTCCCTTTCTTTGTTTATTAATTGGTTCATTTGCTGACTGTAGAAAAACGAACCTTGACTTTGACTTCCTCCTTTTTCACATCCTTTTTCTGGCGAACCTTGTTCGCATGATAAAAATGGCTGAATGTAATTATCTGCATCCAAAAAGTCAGGATACCAATCTAGTAAAAATGCTGGATATAAACCTTTACCAATATTTTTGAACGCGGATGTAGATTCAACTGTATTCACTTCAAATACCAACATTCCATCCATTGTTTTTTTAGCTAGAGCGTCCAAAACCAAAGCTGTTAAACTGCGAGTTGCCGAACTTGAAGGATACCAAATTTCTACTACAGCGGGATTCTCTTGGGAAAAACCTGCTTTTTTCAATAATTCTTTGGCTCTTTCGGGATTACCCCCTTTACCGTATTTTTCTTTAAATACTGGTTTGTAAACATCAAAGGTTGTCGGAATCATACTATAAACTTCTTCCGCTTGACCGTATAATACTCTGTCATATATTAATTTACGGTCAATCATTGCGGCGATCGCCTGTCTTACTTCTACTTTATCTAAGGGTTTCTGGTTGCGATTAAGCGTTAAATAACTAACTACGCTACCCTCATTGGGAATTGCTAACCATTTACCTTCTTTGGACATTTGCTCCAAGCTGGTAATTTGATCGGGATCTAAAGCTACATAAGCAACATCCACACCTTGTTTGCGGAAATTATTGTACAAATTCACTCCACTGCTGAGAATCTGCACGGTAACACCATTATTCGCCGGCTTTTCTCCCCAATATTGCTCAAATACATCAAATGTCAGCGAATCAGTCCCAAAATTAGTTAGTTTATAAGGCCCAGTTCCAATAAATTTATTTGGTTCAAACTTCCCTTCACCTATTTGATAAGCTTTGGGAGAAAGCGCGGGAACCCCACCAAAAGCCAACAATGAACTAAAAGCCGCGAAAGGTTGTTTTAATTTAATTGTTAGCTCATAATCTCCCGTAGCTTTTACTGACTCCACGCTATCGGAAAGTAAAAAAGAAGGCTTACCTTTATTTTCGATAAAGCGACGCAAACTAAACTCCATCGCTTTCGCATCGAACTTTGTGCCGTCGTGAAAAACCACACCTTCACGAATAGGAATAGTATAAGTTAAACCATCATCGCTAATCGTAGGTAACGCCGTAGCCAATTCCGGCTTAATTTCGGTACTTCCAGGTGGGTAAGTATAAAGGCGATCGCTCATGTTATACACCAGCGACAGCGAAGACAACTCATAAGCATCTGCCGGATCGAGAGTACGCGGTTTTGCCGTTGTACCGATAGTAATCCGACCATTTCCAGAAGCAGAAGCAGACGGATTAACCCGATTGCTAGCACAACTAGAAACCAGCAAAACACACATACACAGCAGGGAAAATAACAATCTAACTCGCCCCCGCTGTCTTATAGATAAGGAAAAACTCATAGCGATATTCTATTGGATTAGATTAGTAAATTAAAATAAGCGGTGAGATATTTTACTATACGTTTAGCAATATCTCCAGGATTTAAAAAGTTAGGAGTTAGGAGTTAGGAGTTAGGAGTTAATAGTTAGAAGTTAATAGTTAGAAGTTAAAAATTCTGAATAATTATCCCATACCCAATCCCAAATTCAACTTATTTCGCGAATAAAGAATATTTAAAACAAAAAAGCAAAGAAAATTATCTTAAACTACTAATTTAATAGCAAGAGGTTTGATAAGCTTTTCTCGGTCAGGTAAAACGGTTGCGATTGAAGCTGTACGAGTAGTGATAAAAAATTGCCTCGTCTGTTAAAGAGGTATGCTTTCTACAAATTGCTACTAGGTTCTAAGGAACAAAGGTATAGATTTTCTTTAACCTTTAACCTTTAACCTTTAACCTTTAACCTTTAACCTTTGACCTTTAACCTTTAACCTTTAACCTTTAACCTGCTATTTAACACTTATTCTGGATATTAAACGTGAAATATTTTTTCTTGTCCGATGGTTGGAAGGTAGGTAGAGTATGGGCTTTTGATGGACTCTGGCAAGTATCGGCATGGCGAAGACATCCAGAAATTGAACGATTAAACCTTTGCCTGGTGGAAGAGGAAGAGGTGATGTGGCTTTATCAAGTTGAAGAGGCTATTGTCACCGTGGAAGTTCAACCAATATTATCTGTACTTAGAGAGACACCATCTCAAAATATTGGTCAAGTTGTTTTAAAGCGTCTTATTAGCGCCGAAGAGGTGATCGAGCGTTTAGGAAATGCTTCTGCTAAATGTCTATTAAAAGATATGCACTCAGTTACAAAGTAACCAAGGTTTATGCAGGAATTTTGGATTTTAGATTTTAGATTTTAGATTTAATCTCTCAAAGCTTGCCAACTGCATTTGAGACTGACTTCGGGTAAATGGCGATTGATAGCAAGAATAATCCGGTGCATCATCAAACCCCGTACTTAATCATAGATTTTTCTCTTCATTAACAATCTTTTTGCTTCCGATCAAAAAATCAATAGCTAAGAAAGAAGATTTTGCGATCGCAGAACTTATCTATAACTTTATACAAGCTAATAAGTGATAATACTTAAGTAGTAAATGGTTAGAAAAATTCGCTTTTTGATGAAAAAAGTTATTAAAATTAACACTTTTACAGGCTGTATCAACCAATATTAGAAGTGACTTTTAAGTATTAATATTTAAGCTGATGTTACCATATATCAGTGTCAAGGCTGCTGTTAACACTCTTGCAAACAGTTCCATCAATAGTTACACTTTTTAAAACATTCTCATTTTCAATATGACAATATCAACCTCCCTGGGAGTTATTTCTAAGGAGACTGTGTGTCATATTGACTAACGCGCTTATTTTTTAAGACGTGCTTAGTGCATTCAATCAAATTTTGCTAATAACAAAAACTCATTCCCAAAAGTTTGTAAACATAATTCCGAAAGGAGGAGCGTAGTCGATGGGACTACCCTGGTACCGAGTACATACAGTCGTTCTGAACGATCCAGGACGGCTTATTTCTGTACACTTAATGCACACAGCTTTGGTAGCTGGTTGGGCTGGTTCGATGGCTTTATACGAACTAGCTATTTTCGATCCTTCAGACCCCGTACTAAACCCAATGTGGCGGCAAGGGATGTTTGTACTTCCCTTTATGGCACGTTTAGGTGTTGTTGAATCTTGGGGTGGTTGGAGCGTTACTGGCAATCCTACTGGCGACCCTGGTTTTTGGTCGTTTGAAGGTGTAGCTGCTGCTCACATCGTACTTTCTGGTTTGTTGTTCTTAGCTGCCGTTTGGCACTGGGTTTACTGGGATTTAGAATTATTCCAAGATCCTCGTACCGGCGAACCAGCTTTGGATTTACCAAAAATGTTTGGTATCCACCTTTTCTTATCTGGTCTTCTTTGCTTTGGTTTTGGTGCTTTCCACCTCACCGGGTTATTTGGCCCAGGTATGTGGATTTCTGACCCTTATGGATTAACGGGTCATATAGAAGCAGTAGCCCCGGAATGGGGACCGGCAGGTTTTAACCCGTTTAACCCTGGTGGAGTTGTAGCACACCACATCGCTGCTGGTATTGTCGGAATTATTGCTGGTTTGTTCCACTTGACTGTACGACCACCCGAAAGGCTTTATAAAGCACTACGGATGGGTAACATTGAAACCGTACTTTCAAGTTCGATTGCAGCAGTATTTTTCGCAGCATTCGTGGTAGCCGGTACCATGTGGTACGGTAGCGCAACTACTCCAGTAGAATTATTTGGCCCAACTCGCTATCAATGGGACCAAAATTATTATCACCAAGAAATTGACCGTCGCGTTCAAGCTAGTCTTGCTTCGGGTGCTTCTGAGGAAGAAGCGTGGTCAAGAATACCTGAAAAACTCGCTTTCTTCGACTACGTTGGTAATAGCCCCGCAAAAGGTGGTTTATTCCGTACAGGTCAGATGAATAAGGGTTCTGGTATAGCGCTTTCTTGGTTGGGACACCCAGTATTTAAAGATGGTGAAGGTCGTGTATTAGATGTACGTCGTCTTCCCAACTTCTTTGAAACCTTCCCTGTACTTCTTACCGATGCTGATGGTGTTGTCCGCGCTGACATCCCCTTCCGTCGTGCAGAATCCAAATATAGTTTCGAGCAAACTGGTGTAACAGCTACCGTTTACGGTGGTGACTTAAACGGTCAAACCTTTACCGATCCTGTAAAAGTTAAGGAATTAGCTCGTAAAGCTCAATTGGGCGAACCGTTTGATTTTGATACCGAAACCTTGAACTCTGACGGTGTATTCCGTACCAGTCCTAGAGGTTGGTTTACCTACGGACACGCTGTATTTGCGCTATTGTTCTTCTTCGGTCATATCTGGCATGGTTCTCGGACAATTTACCGAGATGTATTTGCTGGTGTTGATGCTGACATGGAAGAGCAAGTGGAATGGGGTAGATTCGCCAAAGTGGGTGATAAATCTACTCGTACAACCAGAGAAACAGCTTAATTACGTTTAAGCACTTCTAAGTAAAGAAGTGTAAAGAATGGTCGCGAAATAAAACTAAAATTCATAATTTAGCTTATTTTTTGCGACCATTATCTCCTGTAGCTTGGTAAACTAATAATTGCAGGCTGATAGTCAGCAGGAACTTAAAGATATGGAAAGCGTTGCATACATTTTGATTTTGGCACTAGCGATCGGCACCCTATTTTTTGCGATCGCCTTTCGCGAACCTCCTCGGATTGAAAATAAAGAGGAAAAATAAGAAAAAATTTTGTGAATGCCGAAATTAGCGGCAAAATGCAAAAATTTCAATTTTAATTCAATTTAAATTAGCCGCTGCTACCGATATTTAAAGGATAGCAGCGGTTATTTCTATATTTAGGAGGATGGAGAGTGAGGGTAGAGGGAGGAGAGTGGGTAGAAGATTCAAACCTCTTAACTCCTAATTCCTAACTCCTAATTCCTAACTCC
>CAYMZW010000378.1:0-6993 GCA_964395005.1 uncultured Rivularia sp. | reverse complement strand
GGAGTTAGGAGTTAGGAGTTAGGAATTAGGAATTAGGAGTTAGGAGTTAGGAGTTAGAAGTTAGAAGTTAGGAGTTAAGAGTTAGGAGTAATGGGAAACAATTCTTTGCTCTCCTCTTCACCCCTTCACCCCATCACTTCTTTCCCCTCTGAGCCGAAATTCTAAAAATACTCGACTCTGGCATCAAAACCGCGATCGCGCAAAATTTGAGTTTGTATTTGTGCTTCCGAGCGCCGGTTATATTCTCCTGCGTTGACGAAATCTCCTAATCTAGATTTTCCAACTTGGGCTGTAGGTACGTACCGAAGTACTTGATTGTAAATATCTGGATTTCGCAAAGGTACAACTATTACATAACGTTTGTCGCGAGAATTGTTAAATCCCAGTTTTTCCCAGGTTTGCTCGTCTACAAATCCAGTTTCGGATAAGCCTTGAAATCTTTGAAATGCAAGCAAGCCTTCTCTTGTAATTGTACCGAAATAACCAGTGGGATTTGCTTTTAGTAATCCTAATTCCAGCAAACGATTTTGTAGTTTTTCAACTCTGGCACTATTTTCGCCGGGATAAATTGGCTCAAATCGCGAACTCCCTCCCATGCCCCTTCTACTACTTCTCAATACTCGCAATATTGTTTGAGAAGTACGCTCATCTACATTTCCAGTCATGGGTAAACCATAACTTTGCTGGAATCGCATTACAGCGTCTTGAGTCGATCTATCGTAAACGCCCGTAGGGTTTCCGTAAAAGAAGCCTAGTTGCTTCAAATTTTGCTGTAAATTTGTGACTCGAATACCGCTGGTACCAGGTATGATAACACTATCGGGTAAAGTAGGTCTAGAACTTCCTGGACTATTTACTATTCTGCCCCAAGTAACTGAATCTACGGCTCCTGTAACAGGTAAACGATTTTCTTGCTGAAATCGAACTACAGCATTTCTAGTGACTTCACCAAAATAGCCGGTAGGATTTCCATTAAAGTAATTTATAGCCCTTAATCTCTGCTGTAACTGTCTTACCCACTCACCTCTACAGCCGAAACCAATAACTTCTCTGTTGTGATCGCAAATACGGCCGGGAGGATTTCCATTTCCAGTGATTGGAGCTGGATTAACTGGTTGTGGGTTCAGCGCTAAACGTATTGCTTGTTGAGTTCGAGGCCCCACAACACCAATTGGATCTATACCATTCCGTCTTTGAAAATTAACAACTGCATTGTTAGTTAGTTCGCGAAATCGTCCTGTTACTGGGCCATTATAAGCGCCTATGGCTCTTAAATCGCGCTGCAATTGTGTTACAGCAGGGCCATCGCAACCGCTTCTAAGTCCGCGCCGACATACATCAGCAGAAATCTGAGATCCACCCGTACTACACCTGCGTTGTAATGCAGCTTGGGTTCTGGGGCCTACTTTTCCGATATCTGATATCCCATTAGCTCGCTGAAATTTTCTCACGGCAGCTTCTGTCATTGAAGCAAAATTACCGTTTACCGGACCGTTGAAATAACCTAATCTTTTTAAACAACTCTGAACATTTTTAACTTGAGGGCTATTATCTCCTCTCTCCAAAGCTAAAGCTTCGCTTGGGCTTCCCAGTATCGTTAGAGTTGATACAACAGATAACAAAGGTAGAGCGAGTCTGCTATTATTAGACATTTTTTTACGAATATCGGTAAATAACTTGAAATCAATCACAGGAACAAGCTGATTGTTGAATGGTGTTTCCTCGACTAAATCTTGGTAATCAGAACCGATTTTTTTCATCGTTTTTAAGTTAAATAAATTCCCTGTTACGGTATTCACCTCGCAGTCAGAATTTTTTTGCAATTTATGTGACTAGTTTTTGACAAACTACTATTATTGGCAATTATTTACAAGATGCTGTTATCTATTAGATTTTTCTGACTTAATACAATCTAATCGCGTATACCACTACTAACGATGTCTTTCTAAGACGCTATTTCCAGTCTCAATCGCAACTGCGTTTAATGATTCGCAGCTTTACTATTAAGGAATACTCAATACTGGTACAATTAACTATTAATATTTCTGGTCTTTTATGCACCCATACAAAATATACCAGATATCATAGCCAATGACAGAATTAATCTAGTAATTACACGTGTATTTTTGCGTAATAGATGTTGGAATTATACATTAAACTAATTTGCAATGTTGGTGTAAATAATACTTTTTTAATTTTTAGATACAAACGTATTAAGTCATATTTAAGTACGGCGAAAAAAAAATTATAAAATTATAATACTATAATTCTTACTTAACTTTTAAACTTTAATCATTAACCCTTTCGAGCGGAGTATTAATAAGCCCTATACATTTGTAGGTTGTTAACATTTATAAATATTTATAAATTAAAAAAAATCGGGAAATGAACTCTGTACAAACAGTAGAAGAGAATTTATTATTCTACTTTCTTTGTATTACCTGCTTTTACCCAAGCTTCTTTTCCGCTGCTTTCGATACGAACTTTCTGCCAAGTTTTATCATTGCTTAATTCCAAAACTATAACTTTTGCATTAAAGCCAATACCACCTAGACGTTCGGCATTAATTTCTGGTTCCGCTCTTAAAATCAAACCTTGAGGCCAAGTTACTGTTGCAGGGTAAGCGCCCGGTGGCAATGGTTTTTCTTGTTCCTCTGATGCCGATTTTGTCGGAGTAGGTTTTGGTTTTGGAGCAGTTGTTGCGCCTTCGGGAGTAGGAGTTTTCGTCGCTTGGGCTTTCACCGCAGCTTTGTCATTAGAAAAAACAGGTTTCGGAGGAGTGATAGAAGTTCGATTCATAAAATAAATCGCTAGTGCTGCACTACTACCTACTAAAATAGCTATCGCTAATAAAACACCAAGTATTGTTTTTAGTATGTTAGACAACATAATATTTACCTATTACAAAAAGTTAGAAAAATAAACTTATGAGTGAAGAATTATAACTCTTAACTATTAAATTCTCAATCATAAACCAATAGTAGGGAGTAGGGATTAGGGAGTAGGAATTAGGGAGTTAGGAGTTAGGAGTTAGGAATTCTTCCTTATCTACCCTCTCTCCTAATCTTCCTACGGTTTATCTTTATTTACTACTCGCACATTAAAACCGCGATTCGGGCTATCGCGCAAAAAATACGGTTTTAAAAAAGGCATGAAGCATAGGAATCAGCAAATAAAGAGGATACACGCAGGGCAAAATTATTAACTTATAACTCCTAACTCCTTAGTACAGACGTAGCACTGCTACGTCTCTACATTCCTAACTCATAACTCCTAACTCCATCCGTTGCCTAACTCCGTGAGCTATCCCAATACTTACTGCAACTGTTGCTGAATCCTGTCATTTAAAGGATTATGTTTGGATGCAAGACGTGCCCTTCCTGAAGCTGCCCATTGACGCAGTTGCTCGATTTTTTCTTGAGCGGTTCTAGCTAAGGGTATAATTTGACTCGCAGCTTCTAAAATATCGTCTGTAGTAAAATCGCGGTTTTGACTAAAGCCGATGTGCATTGCTTCAATTAACGTTTGCTCAATTTCTGCTCCGGAAAAGTCGGGTGTTTCGTAAGCTAATCTCTCAATGTCGTATTCTTTGATATTATGAGGGCGCAATCTGGATAAATGCACGTTGAAAATGGCTTTTCTTTCTTCTTGAATTGGTAAGCCGACGAAGAATATTTCATCAAATCTACCTTTACGTAATAATTCCGGTGGTAATTCTTGAATTTCGTTGGCGGTAGCAACTACAAATACGGGTGAGGTTTTTTCCGCCATCCAAGTAATAAATGTACCAAATACTCGGCTAGTGGTTCCACCGTCGCCTTTGCTACCAAGCCCGGAAAACGCTTTGTCTATTTCATCTATCCATAGAATACAAGGTGAAAGAGCTTCAGATACTTGTATCATTTGACGAGTACGCGATTCCGATTCCCCTACCAAACCGCCAAATAATCTTCCTACATCTAAGCGTAGTAAAGGTAAATGCCAATGATGAGCGATCGCCTTTGCGGTTAATGATTTACCAGTACCTTGAATTCCTACCAACAGCAAACCCCTTGGATGTGGTAAACCGTATTGTCTGGCTTTTTCGCTGAAGCCTCCACCTCTTCTTAATAACCAATCTTTAAGATTATCCAATCCGCCAATATCGGAAATTTGTTCTGTAGCGGGAATAAAATCAAGGATTTGGGTTTGGCGGATGGTTTGACGCTTTTCCTGTAAAACTAATTCCACATCTTCCGATTGTAATTCCCCACGTGCGGCGATCGCCCTTGACAAAACGCGGCGAATACGTTCCATACTCAAGCCTTGAGCGGAACGAACTAATTCATTTAAAACTTGATTTGGCAGAGAATTATTAGTAGCACTTAAAAGTCTTTCAATTTCGGTTTGGATTTCTGCTGCATTTGGTAAAGCAAATTCCACTACCGTCAAAACTTCGCTTAAATCATCGGGAATTGCTACGCGCGGCGAAAGTATAACAATATTTTTTGGTTGCGATTTTAATAAACGGGCTAAATTACGGAGTTTGCGGGAAATGGCTACGTCATCTAAAAACCGATGAAAATCCCGGAGAATTAATACAGCAGGTGCGGAAGCGTGTAATTTTTCTACAAATTCCAAAGCTTGTAATGGATTGCGTCTTCCGAAACCGGCATCATTAGGATTACCTTGATAACCATCGACAAAATCCCAAGTGTATACCTGACGATTACCTTGTTTAGTAGCTTCTTCCCTAATTACGGCTTCTAAACGCTCTTCTTCCTGAGTAGGAATATAAATTAAAGAGTAGCGAGCGCGTAGTAGTAGTTTAAACTCTTCGCGGAATGTCATAGTTGTTTTTTTAGTTGTTTATTTTATTGTTGGGGTTTTTATTGCGTTTGTTAAATAAGAATGATTAACTGCGAAGACGCGGAGGGGGCAGAGGAAGAGTTTAGAAGGGTTTTGGGTTGCGGAGAGAGGTTGAAGAAATCTTTATATGGGGGTATCGAGTTTTATACTACTTATAATACAAAGATAATTTTAGAGTGAAGCAAAAGCACAAACGAATTGCGATGCAAGAAGTAACTTACAAAACAAATTTAACGAATGTTGATTGGATGGAGATGAAAACAACTTTACAGGAGGATGCTTTTGATAATGGGCGAAGCTCTGAGCAACTAAAAAAATCCTTTGAAAACAGCTTTACTACTTGTATTGCTTATGCAGATAATCGCATAGTTGGTACAGCCCGTGTTTTGTCCGATGGTGTGTGTAATGCCTACGTTGTCGATGTTTGGACACTTAGTTCCTATCGTCGTCAAGGGATTGCACGCCAAATGATGGACATCCTATTAAATAATTTAAAAGGACAACACGTATATTTAACCACGGATGATACTACAGAATTTTACAGAAAAATTGGTTTTACCGAGCAACCTTTTGGTATGAGTCAGGTTATTGGTAAGTGGTTGGTTAATGATTAAGTAATTCTGTAAGAATCTTTACTCATCTCTAATTGATTTCTAAGCCCGTTAATCCACCTGCGGTTGCAAACCGCAGGCTAATAGCAAAAGTCTTATAAATAAGACTGAAAAATGATTAGTCCATTTCAATGGACTTCTGCTATTAGACTTGGAATTGCATTCCAAGGCGGTTATGGTTAATAATAAAAAATCATTCTACAATGGATTATTCAACAGCAAAAGTAGATTATCCAAAATTCACTTTATACGCTTTTCATTTACGTCACAATCTAGATCAAGGTTTGGATAAACCAGTCGGAAATGTCAATCATCTATGGCACAAATGTCAGGAGATTGGTAAAGATTTAGGTATTCCTAAACTAGAAAATTTATCAATATCTGAAAATAAACAAATATTAGACCAAAATAATCTAGACTTTACAGCTATTAAACATGAAAATAATCTCCATTTAAGCGGAGAAATTAACAGTTTACAAATTCACGATGCTTTCGCTCTGGATTTAACTTTCCGCTATCCACATCAAAAAGTACAGCTTACCGATCTAAAAGGATTAAATCAAGACAATTGCTTACTTCCAATTAACATAAATGCTTCTCTCGGACAAACTTTAGTATTCTTTGCTCAACCTGTAGGAACAATTTATGATGAGAAAGCTTTTGCCGATGCTTGTGTAAAATCTCTAATCTCTGAAGCCGAATTCAATAAATTAAATATTTCATTTCAGAGCAAAGGTAAATTATTAAATAGTCAAATATTTGAATATAACAACAACGCTATTTCTCCTGAAAATCAGTGTCATATTTTAATTTGGTTAAATACAAGTCAAGAAACTACCGATTTAGAAGAAGCTGGAAAATACTATTATCCTTTAATCGATCTTTTAAACTGTCGTAGTAAAATTATTTATGCTCGTTCTGAATCTCGTTGGTGTTATCAACAAGTTAGAAAAGAATACAGCAAGTTAGAAGGAAAAGTAAATCAGTTTAATAATTTAAAAGACAACCCGGCTGATTCTAAATTGAAAGAATTTAATCAATGGCTAAATGAAATACCCGAAATTTCGTTTAATTATGCTCGCTATTTAAGAGATTTAGAATTACAGAGAAATACTATTAAAACGAATCTAATAAATTATAAATTACATCTTGACAAAATCAAAGCAATTTGCATAAAAGATGACTTAGAATTTTTATCAAGCTTCCTAGAATTAGCTAAAGATACCTTTATCGAACAAATCAATACAGATTTAGCTTATCTTACACCCGCTCAAAGACTATTTGAGCAACTAACTGATTCAATTCGCGGCATCGTCGAAATCGAACAAACAAAGCGCGTTAAGCGAAGCTCACCGAAGGTATCGCTCTCTCAATAACACGGTACAAATACTCGGCATTGGGCTTGGTGGTGGTGCGATTGTTTCGGGTGTTGTCACTCAACATATTCATAAAATTAACCAACCTTTAGCAGCTATATCTCCAAATAATCCACCACATCCGTTTTATGCATCTTTATTTATCAGCATTGCAGCAA
>CAYMZW010000377.1:2891-6999 GCA_964395005.1 uncultured Rivularia sp. | reverse complement strand
TGTTTTCTAATCCGCGTCATCCTATAATCCGTCTAATCCGCGTTCTTTCTCTACCTGCAACCCAAAATAAGTTACAACCAATTCATCAGTACCATTATTAATCACTTCATGAACTTCCCCCGCTTCCACCGCGACACAACTACCGGGAAGCAAGGCATATTCTTGATTGTTAACCAGAATCAAACCCGAACCCGATTCCACAAAAAACACCTCGCACATATCTTGATGAGCGTGGGCTGCTGCCGATTGCCCAGGAGCAAAACGCGCTTGAGAAAAGTTAGTCAGGTGAGGTAAATCCCCAAATCGCAACATCACCTTTTTCTTAATTTCAGGATTATGAGAAACAGCTTCTGACGATAAATTGTTTAACGAAGTAAATTTCATGAAAATAGGTCAAAGGTTAAAGGTTAAAGGTTAAAGGTTAAAGGTTAAAGATTGAATCAAATAATTTCTAACTCACAACTCCATCCGTTGCCGACACACCATCCGTTGCCTAACTCCATCCGTTGCCGACACACCATCCGTTGCCTAACTCCTCAATCCGGTCTTAAATCGTTTGATATCTCAATAATTCCCTTTGAGCCATCAATCCGTACTCGCTGACCGTCTTGCAATAACCATGTAGCGTTATGTACGTCCATCACTGCGGGAATCCCGTATTCTCTGGCGATGATTGCACCGTGACTCAGCCTTCCGCCAGCTTCAGCAATCAATCCTCCAGCCCTTGCCAGTAAAGCAACCCAGCCAGAATCGGTGTAAGGAACTACCAAAATTGTTTGTTTATCTATATCTGGAATAGCCTGTAAATTCCGTAACACTTTAACTTTACCTTCAACTTGTCCGTGACTGGCGGGAATTCCGGTTAACATTCCATCGGGGACGAGGGAAGGAGTAGATAAGAAAACTGATAGCGGAGGTGCATTACCGTAAACTAATAGCGGTACGGGATTAAGTTCACCATCTTCTACAAGTTGTGCTTTTCTAATTTCCACTAACTCGTTTAAATTACTAATCAGTTGATAATCGGAATCCCTAATAATTTTTGTAACTTCTTCAATTTCTAAGAAAAATATATCTCCAGGTTTTTGAAGCGAACCGTTTTGCAACCAATTTCTTTCTAAAGCTATAAAACTCCAGCGCAACTGTGCGAGCAATCGGGAATAAACTTCTGTAACTCGTCCTTTTAAATCTACGCGACTTTGTACAACTCCTCCCCGCTTGCGTTTGTTTGCAGGAGGTTGATTACTTTGCATTAACTGAATAAACAACAGTTTTACAGCTTCTGGCTCTTCTCTCCAGGTGGGAACGGCGATATCGGTACCAACATCACTCAAATAACCGTAACGGTTGAGCAAGGTTTCAAAGTCTTCGAGAATTTTTTGTCCTGGTGTGGAAACTGCTAAATCTTCAAATAGGGTTTCTGAATCAAATTCGGGTAATATTTGCTTGGCTGATGCGGCTAATTCCCCAATTTCTCGCAAGGCTGCAACTTCGGGAGCGGCACTGTTATCAATGTCACTATCTTTTGGTTTAAAAATTCCTTGTCTGATAGCAGCGCTTAAGGGAGCCATAATACTGTAATAAGTGGCGCTCTTGAGCAATTCTAAAATAAATTCAATTCTTTCTAATAGCTCAACTTGCGAAAGTTCAAGTAACGATTTTTGTTTTAATTCATCTAATCCCGGCTTAAACCGTTTGCGATAATCTCGCTTAAAATCTTTTGCTAAACTTAATTCTCTTCCTAACAATCGCAGTAATCCGGGAGAATTTGACAAAGTAGAATTCAAAGGCGGTTTGCTCATCTTTGCGCCTCTAGTCAAAAACTCCAAACTTTCGGGAGGCAATCCCATACGTAAGAAAATCTTGCCTAAAAGACTGGCGTTAAAATAAGCTCTAGAAAAATGAAGCGTTGCGGTTTCGTTAAAATCCAAGCCTATAGCACGTTCGCCTAATACTACAGCAAAAATTCCTCCCCAAGTACCGCAAGTTAAAGGACGATTAATTGACCAAGTTAAGGGGTGAATAATTCCGGGAATTACTTCGGCGGCGATTTTGCGCGTCCAAATTGGTAATAAAGTGGTGATCGGACGAACTTGCAATATCCACAAAGTTTGACCATCATAACTCCATTCGATATCTTGGGGAATACCATGATAATACTGTTCGATTTGGCGGGCTAAGTAAGCTACCTGCTTGATTAAAACTGCGGGAATTTGTCCTTCACCTTCCAAATGTACCGAAGACAAATTCTCGGTTTTGACCACAAAAGCCCGATATTGTTCTGGCGTATATCTCCCGGAAACTACTTGAGCGGCACTACCTGCGGTTGCTTCAATTACTACAGCATCATTTTCTTGAGTAATTGGATCGCGACTAAAAGCAACTCCAGAAAATACCCCTTGAATTTGTTGCTGAATCAACACCGCCATTGCAGTTTCTTTTAAATTGCGATCGCGACGATATTGAGATGCTGCTGGATGCTCGTAAGAAGCACGAACTGTACTAATCGCTTGCTGTAAACCTTCTTTTGTAGTAACGTTCAAAACAGTTTCGTACTGTCCAGCTGCGGAAGCTTCTTCTGTATCTTCTCCCAAAGCTGAGGAGCGTACCGCCAAAGGAGATAAGTCCGACGGTTGAAGAAAATCTATCAGCATTTCCGGCTCATCCATCGGAGTCAGTACCCAACCTTTAGGAACTGGATAGCCAGCACGCTTCATTTCTGAGGATCTAGCGGCTTTATTTCCTACGATGGCAGCATCTAATTCATCATCCAGAGAAAGTATCTTTTGATCGCCGCGCAACAATTGAAACATTGCTTGCGATTCAGGTTTAGCTTCAGATGCTTTTAAATTCAAATCATCGGGAATCTGTTGGTAAATGTAGGCAAGTAAAGCCGCTAATACTACCGCCGCCAAAATGTGGGGTATATTGTCGAAATGCAGTACCGCGACAATCAAGGGAAACAATACCAACACGCCGTATTTTGCTAATTCCTTAGAACGTAAAAGCAGAAAGCTGATACTACCTACTAATAATACAAACGCTGCTGCCATCGGATCGTGTAGCGCAAATCCCCAGACAACATTAGTAGTACCCGCACCCTTCCCCATCCAAAATCGACCTATTACCAAGGCGATTAAAGCAATTAATTCCCAATAGGAGCCACTCGGGAAAAAAGCACGTGCTATAAAAACTGCAATAACTCCCTTGAGGGCTTCTGACAACACAGCCAGAATTCCTACCAAAGTACCACCGTGATAGAAAGCAGCACTAACGCCAATATTACCAGTACCGATTTGGGCCAACCGACGCTTAGCGAAAGCATTGGTAATCCAGGAAATCACTGGTAATCCACCTAAAAGGGGACAGAAAATAAAAATAAATAAAGCACCCCACAGTTCAAGCATATAATTTATTTTTGATTTCTCTTCAATGTAAAAATTAACAAAAAACTTAAATCTAAAATTTAACTAAAATTTTATTTTGACAAACGGGAAAACGGTCTAAGGGGCGACAACACAATCCGCACCCTTAGAATCCAACATAAAGTAAAAATGAATTGTCACTAATAAACAAAAATTAAAAATTCTTGTTGTGTTTTTGCTCAACATTACTTCACAAAGAGGTAAGTAAAGAAAAGTCTACAGACTCAACACATACGTAATACATTTTCTGCCCTGATATAAGCGAGTAGTTAGTTTCCTAGTTTACCGCGTAAGCCACCTGTAATGCCCAAAATATAAGTAATGCAATCGAACCCAAAAGCAGAACGGTAGAAATAGTTACAGCTTTAGGAGTATCCGCACCCTTGAACTTCATTATTCCTCGATTTAAATCCGACATAAAAATAATCCTCCCTTATCAATTTGACGAAACGATCCGCCTCGATTTTAATCCTTTACTTCCTATATAAGCAGATATAAGTAAAACATTCCCATAACAATTTCCTTAAGAAAAGTAAACAAACAATGGGAATGGGGCATGGGGCATGGGGCATGGGGCATGGGTAATTGGTAGTTGGTAGTTGGTAGTTGATAGTTGGTAACTCCTAATTCCTAATTCCTAACTCATAACTCCTAACTCCTAATTCCTAACTCATAACTCCCAA
>CAYMZW010000377.1:0-2791 GCA_964395005.1 uncultured Rivularia sp. | reverse complement strand
TCCTAATTCCTAACTCATAACTCCTAACTCCTAATTCCTAACTCATAACTCCCAACTCCTAACTCCTAATTCCTAACTCCTAACTCCTAACTCCTTCCTCCCGTCGTGTATATTGGTGTAATTTGTGTCATCACAGAAAAGAAGGTAATAGACGGTGAGATTTATTTTATTAATTATTGTCGCAGCGATTATCGGATTATTTGTAGCTACAGAAGTTGGATTGCGGTTGTTGTTTGGTTTTGGCAATCCTTTGACTTATATTAGCGATGAAAAAATTGGTTATTTGTTAACTCCTTCTCAACGTACCCGCCGCTTTGGCAATCGTATAGAAATTAATCAGTATTCGATGCGAGGTGCCGATATTCAAGAAACGCCTTTACCTTCAACGATGCGTTTGTTGCTTTTAGGAGATTCTATCGCTAATGGTGGTTGGTGGACGGATCAAGATAATACTATTTCTAATTTGATGATGCGTTCTTTGACATCTGAAGTCTCGCATTCATCGGATTTATCTCAAAATATTACGCAAATCGAAGTATTAAATGCTTCAGCTAATTCCTGGGGACCTAGAAACGAATTAGCTTATTTACAAAGGTTTGGTAGCTTTGGCTCAAAAGCTATCGTGCTGCTAATTAATACCGATGATTTATTCTCAACCACACCAACTTCACTGCAAGTAGGACGCGATCGCAATTATCCAGAAAAAAAACCACAAGGAGCATTAGTGGAAATATTAAACCGCTATATCCTCAAACAGAAGCCCATACCAGGATTAAAAGAAATACAAAACGAAAGTGGCGATCGCGTTGCTATTAATTTAAAAGCGATTGGTAAAATTCAACAATTTGCTGGCGAAAACAATGCTTTATTTTTGCTGGCTATGACTCCATTGAAGCGAGAAATTGGCGAACCAGGACCTCGGGATTACGAAATTAAAGAACGTCAGCGCTTAGAAGAATTTACTCAAACTAAAGGTATTATTTATATAGATTTTTTACCTATATTCAATTCTTCTCCAGAACCAAAAACCTTGTATCACGACCACATCCATTTTAATTTAGAAGGGAATAAGTTAATTAGCCAAGTAATTGAACAAAAACTATTAGAATTACTCCAGCAAGATGCAAAAACTAACTCTAAAGTAGAATTAGCTCAATAATAATTAAGAGAATCAACTTTTAGACGTTGCAATGCAACTTCTAAAAGTTTAAAAAATCATATAATTGAAAAGTTTATGTAAGAAAAACAAACTTTTTAGTACTTTTGCGTAATTACTTTAAGCAAACGTTCCACATTAGAAAAATTTTAGCAGAATAAGCTTATTGAGTTTAACTGAAATTTCGAGAAAGTAAATAACGAGGCGAGGTAATTTAATAACGTTACCGTTAATAAATACATCTCGATTTATAAACTTATCTATTGCTAGAAGAAAAAAGGTGAAAATATGAACGTTAATAAGCTTTTAAGCCGATGTGGAGCGGGAGAAAAAGATTTTAGTGGAGCAATTCTCCATCAAGCAAATCTTAAAAATACTGATTTAAGCGGTATAAACTTATGTGCGGCGGATTTAAGCGGAGCCGATTTAAGTGGTGCCAAACTCAGAGGATGCAATTTAAGTCGAGCAAATCTAACTGATGCTGATTTAAGTGGTGCTGATTTAAATGGTGCGAATCTTAGCGAAATAAATTTAATTGGTGCAGACCTGATTAATGCCAAACTAGAAAGAGCTAACTTGCAAAAAGCCGATTTGCGTAGTGCAAACTTAGCAAATGCGAATATGTATGAAGCAAATCTTGCAGAAGCACAACTTAGCGGTGCTGACTTAACAAAAGCTAATCTAAATAATGCTAATTTGACTGATAGCAATATTAGTGAAGCAAATAGCGATGATGCGAATTTGATCAAATCCAACACCATCGAGCAAACCTATACAGGTATATCCCATAGATGGATCAGCTGGGCTGGTAGCCATTAACAGTTTGTGTAGAGACGTAGCAATGCTACGTCTCACGCTTTTGATTGTAAAAAACTGTTTACCCTTAAGTAAAACTGGGTTTGTGTCGGATTAAATTCATAAATTCCTCGCGAGTTCTGGCATCTTCAGCAAATACTCCTCGCATAGCACTAGTAACAGTCCAAGAGCCAGGTTTTTGCACGCCTCGCATTACCATACACATATGACTAGCTTCTAAAACTACAGCCACCCCTTGCGGTTTAAGCAAACCTTGTAATGCATCGGCGATTTGTACGGTAAGACGTTCCTGCACCTGTAACCGTCGTGCATACATTTCGCAAATTCGAGCAACTTTAGATAATCCAATTACCTTTCCATTGGGTATGTAGGCAACATGAGCGCGACCAATAACGGGTAAAATGTGATGTTCGCAAGAACTGAAAATATCGATATCTCGAACCAATACCATTTCGTTGGCATCTTCTGTAAATACCGCACCATTCAACAACTCATCGAGAGACTCATGATATCCCTTGGTGAGAAACTGTAAAGCTTTGACAACTCTTTTTGGTGTATCTTTTAATCCTTCACGTTCTGGATCTTCTCCCAATCCAATCAGCAAAGTACGTACAGCTTCCATCATTTCTGTTTCTGTTACATTTGAAGGCTGAGTTTCCTGTTTGGATAAAGACGATAACGTCCGATTAGAAGAAGGCAGTTCGGGACGAATAGATAGAGTCATTACCTGAGTTCCATTACTTGTCAATAGTTAGTATTTAGTCATTGGTTGTTAGTTTCGGCTAGCATCACCTTCATTCCAACTACTAATTACTAACG
>CAYMZW010000376.1:0-7005 GCA_964395005.1 uncultured Rivularia sp. | reverse complement strand
AATCTTGGTACAAAATCCAGATGACTTAAGCGAATCCTATATCAAAATTCACGATTTCATCAGCAATTTACAGTCAAATTCAACTGATGAAATAATGGCAGATTACACTGGAGGAACTAAAAGCTTATCAGCAGCCTTAGCAATGGCAGCAATTGATTGTGGAATTTCCTTGTACATCACAATTGCTGCGAGGGATAACTTACTCAAAGTTGAGCAAGGGCAGATAACGCAAAAAGTTGATACCAGTTTTCGCTCGGGTTAGTTGTAATAAATTACAAATTAGCGTCTGACGTATTAATGAAAATGGTGTGTTATTTCACATCTTGCGCCATTATCAACAACCGCCTTGGAATAAATTCCCAGGCTCATAAACGAAGTCTGATAAATCAGACTGAGCAAGCCTTTCAGTGCGTTTTAACGCACTTGGTATATGAGCCTTGAAATTGATTTCAAGGCGGTTGTGAAGGCTTAACGACAATCATTCACGATAAAAAATATCGTGGGTTCCATCCCCGTGAGGGGTTAAAGAATTAAAACCCGAAATACAAAAGTCAATAAAAATGTCTCTGAACTGTTTCCATCCCCGTGAGGGGTTAAAGAATTAAAACTCGTTTTACGCTGTTGATTGGCGAGAGCAAGATTGTTTCCATCCCCGTGAGGGGTTAAAGAATTAAAACAACTTGAATTGCTTGAAAAAAGCAGCCCCGTGGTTGATTGTTTCCATCCCCGTGAGGGGTTAAAGAATTAAAACCAAAATAAGTAGATTTGACTATAGAGATAGAACTGGTTTCCATCCCCGTGAGGGGTTAAAGAATTAAAACTGAGTTGGAAATATTGCTAGAACATAAAAACCAAGAGAAGTTTCCATCCCCGTGAGGGGTTAAAGAATTAAAACCACTTATAGTAGCCCACTTGCAATAGCGTTTTCTGGTGTTTCCATCCCCGTGAGGGGTTAAAGAATTAAAACTTTTTGCTGAAACTCATTTTAATGGTTAAGGTTTTTTGTTTCCATCCCCGTGAGGGGTTAAAGAATTAAAACCAGAAGGATGGTCAAGGTAACCCTAACGACCGTGATGTTCAAGGTTTCCATCCCCGTGAGGGGTTAAAGAATTAAAACTCCTGAGCTTCCTTACTTTGACACTGAAAGCTAGTTGTTTCCATCCCCGTGAGGGGTTAAAGAATTAAAACTCTTATTGATCGTGTTCAACAAAATATAGAGCCGTTGTTTCCATCCCCGTGAGGGGTTAAAGAATTAAAACAACAAAACAGGGTTGGAGCAAATTAAAACAACTCTAGTTTCCATCCCCGTGAGGGGTTAAAGAATTAAAACTTGGATACAGGCTTGTGAAAGAGGAACCAAAAGAAGTTTCCATCCCCGTGAGGGGTTAAAGAATTAAAACCCTACCATTCCAGAACCCTTACTATAACTGGATTCCAAGGTGCCATTTTAGCGGGGGGGTGTAACTTAACTACCAATAAACCAAAATTATCGATAAAAACTAACCCAAACACCATCTTCAAAGCACCATATAGCAGGCAATTAGCGGGGGGTAACGGAAGAATCAGCGTTTCAAACATCGTCATACCCCCGCTAAAAACTCGCGTGTGAACAGCAAACATAAACACATTCGCTTTCACCAGGAAACTTAATATTCATTTTTCAAGGTTCGGATTTCAATAAAACAAAGTATACAAAATTACTCCAGCTTTTTCAACTCTCGTCGCGCTAACTTAGCATAAGTTTTCACAGTTTCATAAGGCATTTCTAAATCTTGAGCAATAACTTGTAAAGAATCTCCCATTTCTCGTCTTGCTAAAATTGTCGCCCATTTTGAGGCAATTTCGCTAGCTCTGCTTCCTCCGGTGCGCTTGCGTTGTGCTTTAAAAGTTTCTGCTAATTCTTCGATACGTTTAGCCAGTAAATTTTCAACTTCGGGTATATCTTGTACAACCTTTGATGTCCATCCTAAGCGGGTTTGCCCCAATCCAAAGGTGGTTTTATGTCCGGTTCCGCAATAGGGTGCGAGTTTTCCTAAAGCGTAGAATAATTGTTGATATTGTGGTTGTTTGGCTGCTTCTCTAGTTAAACTCAATTCAATTGCACCAGTGAATCCTGTCACCGCACCTTTTTTACCTGCCAATACTTTATCGGTTGTGATTTGGCAGCGATTTACCAATACACATTCATCTACCCAAGCCAAAAAATCATCTTGCTCAAAAGTCATCCCAGAAAAATTATTCCAGCGTCGCAGATAGCTATGAAAAATATTCGTAGGTAAAGGTAGGGGAAAATGATGTCCTTTGCGACGAAAACTAGTAGGGCTGATAAATGTTAAAGTGACATTTTTATTATCTTCGGAGTTTAGCAGTTGATTGTAGGTTGTGGGAGCATGGACAATATTACAAGCATCAATTTTGAAAGCAATATCCCCTAAATTAATTTGAGAAGGCATTTTCTTTATCCATCCCCTTATCCATTGCGCTACCCGATGAGATAAAGCAGTGAGATACCAGCGATATTTATTTTTTGAAAATATTTGTATGCGTTTACCGCTACTAATTATTTCTCCATTCAAAGCAGAAATAGTAAAAGGTTTTTCTGACTCCTCATCATGGAGTTGAGCGGAAAATTCCGAGTCAACCTGTCGCACTTGATCTAAAAACCAAGCATGGAGTCCAATAGTATACTGCGGGAATAGGTAGCTGTCTTTTTCCGGTGTTAACTCAAATTCTAAGCCAACTAACTCAGTTTTTGACGACCATTTTAGAGTAGGCGAAGAACTACTTGACTTCTTGCGTGTACGTCGGAGCATGGTGATGTTTGATTCATTTTATTTGATATTTTATCTATTTTTAGTCCCCTTGAGGGGATTTTAGAAGTAAAAAATTCCAGCAATCAAATTAATGTTGCTGGGAATAAAAAACGCAGACGATTCACTTGTAAGACTTTAGAAAAAGTCAATCAACTCAAAGTCAAAATTTATTACTTCCTTCAGACACTCCTTGCACGTCAAAAACAATCAAATATTTGATATTTTTGCTTGAATTTCGCAACACTTGTAAGTAAGCAACTGCATCATTATATCGGCGCGATCGCACAACAATCTGATATTGATTATTAGGAAGTAAGCGAACAATACACCAGGGATACAGTTGCTGAGAATAACTCATGATAATCACCTTAAAATGTTGCAAAATAGTCAGAAGTTTGACTTTGAAGTTGACTATCATTACTCTAAAAAATAAGTCTCAAGCAAAACATAGCAAGATGCTATTGACAAAGTGATTTATCTGTGAATTAACTATGATTCATCTCAACCAAGATTCAAGACTATCGAGCATCAACCATTGATAAACTTGTTCGGGAATTTCCTCAAAATGTTCTAACAAAAAATCCATCAAAGCTAAATGAAGTAAATCATTTTGCGTCGGGTAGCGTTGATTTTTACCTGTTCTAAACCAACCGCGCACTGTAGAATCAGAACGAGAACATATAAAAGCAATTTCTTCGTAACTTACAGCCCATTTGCTATAAAATTGCTTTGGTGTCATCGTGAAATTCCAGTTTTTGTAGAGTGATAAAAGATGTTCTTCCCGTGCGGTAATTTTGCGAGGATTATACATGGTGTAGAAGTCAAAAGTTAAAAGTAAAAGTCAACAAATGTAGGGTGCTGTGACGGTGACAAAAATTTATCAAACATAACGGGCACAAATTCTATATACCGTCACCCACCAAACAAATCATTTATTAATGCGAATCCAAATGGGTAATTAAAATACTTTCCTCCTCTGCATAACGCCAATAAAATCGTTTCGCCATCGATGCAGAAGAACTCCAAATATCACCTTTTTTGCAGCGATATCGATGAGTTCTTAAACTGCGGTAAGCGGGTCCAGATTCTGCTAAAATGTCGAAAGCCTTATCGTATTGCTTGCGGTCTTTTTTCGGTAATTCATCAAGTTGTTTTTGTACTTTTGCGGTAAAAACTAAATCGAACTTGACAGATTTAACCTGCATTCAATTGTTTCTAAATATCCAATCCAAAATTGGCCGAAAGCGCGTCACAATCTCTGCACTACGGTGGAGCGCGTGCTTTTTGGTAAATATTCAAAGTCATCGTGAAAAATATTTAGAGATGCTGGGATGTTGCAACTAAACTATAAATGCAGCATCATCAATATTAAATTCCGGTTGCGTTCCCACGACTGCGATTTTACAGCGATTATTTGCTGACATGGGATAGAATCTAACTTGATCTTCGCGTTTATTGACAAGTCGCATTAACAATTTGGAAATACTTTTGTATTGTTCCTCATCTAAAACGCATTCAAAAACTGATTTTTGTACTCGCAATCCATAGCTTTCCAGTAATTTTGACACTTTGCTGCGGCGAGTGTCGCTAACGATGTCGTAACATACGAGGTAGAACATGATTACTTCACCAAAGTTAATGCTGGTTTTTGGTTTTTAACTACATTGGTGAAACTATTTTGATTTGGGTTAAATTTTAAAGCCAAAGGACGATAATATTCCACTTCTCCGAGCAAAGACTTAAGGTATTCTTTTACCTGCAAATCCATACACTGACGGTAGCTGATTTCTCCAGCATAAGGATGTAGAATAAAAGTTTTCAGTTTGGCTTCCCAAGATTGTAGAAAGCGTTTGAAAACAACATTCGATTTCTTTCCATTACCGTTACTGTTAGTTAAATTACGAGTGAAATTCAACACCAAATCATCAACAACAGGAGCGCGGAATTCTGCTGCAAAGTCCCGAGCTAAAGGCAGTTCGTAATATCCATCTTCGTGTAAAATAGCGTAGTCTGGATGAAGCCCTGCGGTAATCAAAAGCGTGTAGATATATTGAGTTAGCAGCTGATTACCTAGTTGTAAGAATTTGCTTGCTCGCTTTGCTGTTGTACTGGGATAACCGTTGCTGTAAATATTGAGTAGAGAAGCAAAAGCACAGTAATAAACCTTATCCGCTTCGGAACAAAAATCCTGTAAATCAATAATGGATGGCGCAATTGGTAAATTATCCATCAACAAGGTTAAATAATCCAATGCGCGTTGGGTTTCGTAGCTAGTGTAATTACGAGTCCAATTTTGCAAATAGGTATGTTGATTGTGTAATTTAGCCCAAACCATGCTTTCAGCAGTAGCGCGGTTAAATTCAGTGTTATCTAAATTTTGTTGTTGGTATCTGAGGTATTTTGATTTAACTATCGATGGATTTTCAACTCTTCCTAAATATTCGCCATTTTGAGTTAAATACAAAACCGGAATCTGATTTAAGTGAACGATTTGGATTACTTGTCTTGGTAAATTGATATTGCCAAAAACGATAAATTGACTGATATTGCGAATGGGAATACAGAAGCGCTGTTTGTGGTTTTGAAAAACTTTGAAATAGCGACTGTGGATTTTGAACGATGCATCTCGCTCGGTAATATAAATTGTGGACATAAGTTTGAGAAGTTAAAGGGTTTAAGTTGAAAGTAGATTTAAATGTCTTGCTTTCAACTTAATTCCATCTTCTCAAGTCGAAATATTAGTTCTTATCTGAGTCAAACTGATTTTCGTATGAGTTGTTGTATGAGTTGGTTTTTCGAGTAGTTTTTGAGAGATTGAATCATTAAAAAAACCCGGTTTCTATCTTACAGATGAAGAAGAAACCGGGTTTTGTGTTTTTTTAACGCAGAGGAGCGCTAAGGTATACGCAAAGGAACGCGGAGTTTTAATAAGAAGGTTTTCCCCGTGAGGGGTTAAGGAATTAAAACGCAACACGTGTTAAATAAAAGCTCCCAGTTTTTATTGTGTTTCCATCCCCGTGAGGGGTTAAGGAATTAAAACCCTACCTTTATAGAACCATTACTATAACTGGATTTCAAGGTGCCATTTTAGCGGGGGGTCTAATTTAACTACCAATAAACCGAAATTATCGATAAAAACTAACCCAAACACCAGCCTCAAAGCACCATAAGGAAGTTTCTTGTTTGTCTTATGCCACAGCATATAAATCTTTAGTGAGAGCAATCAACGGTATAGAAGAATTACAAGGAATTCGCTTCCATCATTTGAGACACACTTTTGCTACAGAGCGAGTTGCTTTGATGGGTATTGATGAGCTACGTGCGCTCATGGGTCATTCATTCTAGTATTCAAATGACTTTGCGCTACTCAAAAGTAACTTCTAAACGAGCAGAAGAAGTTGCACAACAAGCGTTTCGGATGATTCCTAACTATAGCATTGATACCTTTTTTATAATACTCTCGTTTACTGGGATTTAATCTCATTAATTTCCCTACTAAATCTATACAGTCATCTTTAAAACTCACCCAATTGTAGCCATATAAACCAATATAAAAACTACTATGTCTTCGCTCTAAACGACTATATTCTTTAATACGAGCTACATATTTTTGTACTCCTTTACGTTTAATTTGTTGCCCTTGAATTGTTGCTGCGGTATAAGCGATTGCTATTAATAAAACTAAGGAAATAAAACGTTTACCTTTTACATTTGTATCTTCCAGATTATAGCCACCCTTTTTAAAATCTCTAAACATCTCTTCAATATCAAATCTTTTTTTATAAGCTGAAATTGCAGATTCTAAACTATCAAAGTTGGTTAAAATAAACCATGCTTCTTTTGGTACCACTCCTTTTATTTTACGTTTCCATTTACCAGCAACATTAAAACCTAAAAAACCACCAGTCTTTGTGACTTTAATTCCTTTAAGAAAAAAAGAAACTCCAGGGGCTAATCCTAACTCCTGTAATTCTATCCAAATATCTTTTTGATATTCAACAAATTCATTCTTCTTTAGGCGTAAACAAAAATACACACCTAACTCCTGGAGGTACTTTGCTAGTTTTACAGAGCAAAATTCTCTATCTCCCAAAACACATATTTTATAATTATTAAAAAGAGGGATAACTTTTTTAAGTATCCCCTCAAAATTTCGGGGTATCGGCTGTTTTGAATGTCAACTGCAATCATA
>CAYMZW010000375.1:0-7014 GCA_964395005.1 uncultured Rivularia sp. | reverse complement strand
GCCAAAGCCGCAATATCAAAAGTTACATTCTCGCCACCATACAAAGCCATTGCGATCGCGGCGACTAAAATAAAGATGGAAGCGGCTGCGGTGTAGAGTATGAACTTGGTTGCTGCATAACGTCGATTTTTACCACCCCAAATGTTAATCAGTAAATATACGGGAACTAACTCAACTTCCCACATAATAAAGAACAACATTAAATCTTGAGCGACAAACACCCCAACCTGTGCCGAATACAGCACCAACATTAAAAAGTAAAATAAATGCGACCTGCGGTCAACTTGCCAAGCTGAAAACATCGCCAACGTGGTGACAAAACCCGCCAATAAAACCAAAGGCACAGATAAACCATCGACGGAAACAGCCCAGTTAAAACCTAACTGAGGTACCCAAGCATAACTCTCCGCTAGTTGAAAACTTGCACTGCTTGCATCGTAATTTCGCCAAAAGGCAAAGCACATCATTAAAAAGTCTGCCATCCCTACTCCGGTGGCATACCATCTGACGCGATTACCACTTTTACTCGGTATCAATGGAATGAATGCTGAAGCAACAAGTGGAAATAAGACTATCGCGGTTAGCCAAGGAAAATGTTCCGCCATCATATCAATAGTAAGAAATACTTATTTTATTATTAGTGTCATTTTACTAAACTTTGTAACATTTTTTAAATCAATTTTTATCTAGAGTAACCATAGAGGGATCAATATAAAGCAAAAAGATAATTCTACTTATATAAATTTATGCTTTTAGGATGATGTAATTTTTACGCTTAATAAGTATGTAGTTTTTTGATGTACAACTTCATTAAAGATTAAAAATTATTTTATACAATCTTAGTAAACTAAAAAGTGCCGTTTTTTTCTTTCGATCGATAGGGTTAATTTCAAAGCTTTGATATCTGATATACCTGGTTAAATGCTTGTAATAGAAAGGCATAGAAAAAAGAGAATACTCTAACTTTTTTAAAAGGATAGAGCAATAAAAACTAATGCTTGATTAGTTGCTGAAGTAAAGGTTTGCATAAAAGCGTATATCAAGTGTAATCTATATCACTTTACAAGGAATAAAGATTATGTACCATTCGTGATGAAAGGGTAAAGCTTCTATCACTGAAAATAACGCTTTGTAGGTTTCGATTAGTCTATTTATCCTTAAAATAAGCAACAATAATGGCTAAATTTCGCACAATAAACGGTTCTAATAATAATCCCAACGATTTAGGTGAAGCAGAGTCATTACTAATAAGACTGCTGCAACCAGCTTATGAGGATGGGTTTAATTTACCTAGGGGTATCATCGAAAGCCAGCCTAATAATCCATTTATCGGGCCATCGCGACTTCCCAACCCCCGCAATATTAGTAATGCAATTTCAGATCAGAATAAATTAGTATTTAATGAAAAAGATGCTAGCGACTGGATTTGGCAGTGGGGACAGTTTCTCGATCACGATTTAGATTTGAATGAGGGAGGTGATGAACCGTTTTTTATTCCCGTGGATGAAAACGATCCGATAGCAGATAGACTTTCGAGAATACATAATTCCCAGTCTAATTTACGAACAGCGAATGTATCATCTGTGGTGGAATCTGAGGAGTTAATTCTTCCCTTTTTAGGTAATACTGCTCCGGAAAATCCAATTATATTTGATAATCTCGATCCTGTTTCGGGTGATATAGTTATAGACTCGGATGGAGACTTCGGAATTGCCCAAATAGAAGCTCCAGAGAATCAACCGGGTACACCATTTATTCCTTTAACAAGAGTTACTGCTGCTGAGGGTACCGGAATAGAAGGTAATCCACGGGGGCAAATTAATGAAATTACTTCGTTTATTGATGGTTCCCAGGTATATGGTTCCGAAGAGGAGCTAGCTGAATTTTTAAAGGCGAATGATGGTACTGGAGAACTAAAGAGTCAAGTAATTAATGGTGAAGAGCTATTACCTTTTAACCCGGAAAATCCTCCATCATTCATTGCTGGAGATCCTAGAGTTAACGAACAAATTGGATTGACTGCTGCCCATACTTTATTTGTAAGGGAACATAATTCTCTAGCCCAAGAGATTGCTGGCAGAATCGAAGCTGGAGACTCTAAAATTTTAGAATTGTTAGAGCATTCGGGGTTAGAAGAAAATGAATTTATTTATGAATCTGCTCGTAAAGTGGTTGGCGCTCAGATTCAGCAAGTTACTTATGAAGAATATTTGCCTTTATTAATAGGTAAGAATTTAGTAGAAGACTATTCCGGTTACGACGAGAGTGTAGATCCGAGAATAAGTGTAGAATTTGCCAACGTTAGCTTCCGTGTGGGACATTCTCAACTTTCTCCAGAAATTGCTCGTGTCAATCCTGATGGTACTTCAGCCGGGGATGTTTCGTTACAGGAAGCATTTTTCACTCCACAAAGAGTTGTTGATAACGGTGCAGATTCTGTAGCAGTAGGTTTAACCACTAAACAAGCCCAAGCAGTTGACAATTTAGTTATAGACAGCGTGCGAAACTTCTTGTTCCCAGCGAATACGGGAGGTTTTGATTTAGCTGCGGTGAATATTCAAAGAGGCAGAGATGTTGGACTTCCGAGCTATAACGATGCTCGTAGGGGTTTTGGATTGCAACCTGCTGCTGCTTTTTTAACCACAGATAGACAACAAGGAATTACATCAGATCCAGAAGTTGCAGCTAGATTTGCATCTATTTATGATTCTGTAGAAGACGTTGATTTTTGGATTGGTGGAATATCAGAAGATGCGGTTAACGGTGGTTTAGTTGGGGAATTATTTAGTACAGTACTCACAGATCAATTTACCAGACTCCGAGACGGCGATCGCTTTTTCTATCTCAATAATCTTGAGGAATTATCGATTCTCGATCAAGATTTTGAACAAGCTACACTTGCCAATATTATTCGTAATAATACTGATGAAGACTATATAATTCAAGACAACGCTTTTATTGTTCCCAGTTTAGATATTGATGCTGCGAGCAGTCAAAAGGAAGGATTGTTAGAATTTGTGGTCACTTTATCAGATGTTAGCAGTTCAATTGTGACGGTAGATTTTGATACTATTAACGGCACTGCAAGAACTGGAGAAGATTACGTTGATAATAGCGGTACTTTAAGTTTTAATCCCGGTGAAACCAGTAAAACAATTACCGTAAATCTTCTGAATGATTCTGTATTAGAAGATAACGAAACAGTTTTAGTCAAACTTAGTAATGCCAGCAATGAAAATATTGAAGACAATTTAGCTGTATCTAAACCGATTGTTGAGCAAGAAATTAAAGGTACTGACTCCAACAACAGATTAAAAGGCAGTTTTCGTAATGACTCAATTGCAGGTTTGAGCGGTAACGATAAAATCTCCGGTAAGTTTGGCAATGACTATCTTGATGGTGGTAACGGAGATGATAAACTCAATGGTGGATTTGGTAACGATACTCAACTTGGTAGAGACGGTGACGATATCCTAAATGGTAATTTAGGTAAAGATACTCAATTGGGTGGTAACGGTAACGATAAAATCAACGGTGGTTTTGGTAACGATTTTCAAATAGGTGGTAACGGTAACGATACCCTTAACGGTGGCTTTGGTAATGACGAATTAACAGGTGTCGGAAATGATTTCGGTATGGGTGAAATCGATATATTAAATGGTGGATTTGGAAGAGATACCTTTAATTTAGGAGATAAAAACAACGTTTTCTATCACGGTAAAGGAAACTTCGACTACGCTTTAATTAAAGATTTCCGAGCTAACCAGGATACAATTGTACTCAAAGGTGACTCATCCGATTACGTATTGGGAACGACTAACGACGCTGAATTACCCAGGGGAACTGGTTTATATTTCGATGTAAATAACTCTGGAGATTTTACCGACGGAGTTGACGATTTGATTGCTGTGGTAGGGCAAAACATATCTAACTTCGATCGCGGATTTAGCTTTGTGTAAATTATAAATTGCTTCTTCTGCTCAATTAACTAATGGTGCTTGAAACGGTTGCTTATTGCAATGGTTTCAAGCACCATTAGATTGATAATTAATATTTTTCTTCACTTTTCTTCACAATTTGTCACAATATAAATATCACTCATATATCTAACTCAAATAATTTATCTTATGTCTTCCTCAACCACTACCGTTAACAATTCCAATCAAACCCTCAATCAAAGCAATTGGCAAATCAAACTACTTTACGATGGTGAATGTCCCTTATGTTTGCGAGAAGTCAACTTTTTACAAAAAAAAGATGCTGGTAGGGGTAAAGTTGCATTTGTAGATATCGCCGCAGATGATTATAATCCCGAAGAAAATGCTGGAATTGACTTTGAAACAGCGATGGGAAGAATTCACGGCATACTACCCGACGGTACGGTAATTAAAAACGTTGAAGTGTTCCGTCGGGTTTATGAAGCTTTAGGAATGGGTTGGGTTTACGCGATTACAAAATTACCAATTTTAGGTGCAGTAGCCAACTTTATTTACGGTATTTGGGCAGATTTACGTTTACGTTTGACAGGAAGGCCAGATTTAGAAACCGTGATTCGTAAGCGTCAGGAAAGACTTGGTTGCGATGATGAAGGGCGCTGTCGGGTGGATTGAATTTAAAGGTAACAAAAGCTATCAACTTGCTCCCGGTTAATAACTAATTTAGCCAGCGTAAACAGGTTTTATTATTGTAACCCCAGGCTTCGAGCCTGCGGGCTTTTTTTTTGCAAATACTCCAAACTGCATAAGTTTATACAGCTAGCTCCTATATACAGATATAGCGAAAAACAACTAATTTTTAATCCTTCAAATTCCAAAAAGGTAAACGAAGTTAATTAAAAATTAAATCAAATTACGGTCAATTTAATCCGTCATTTTTCTGTATGGTGTTTTATCAAAATACATCTTACATTGATATTTTCGCAGGGAATTGAAATAAATCAAGTAGCTAAAACAATAACGTTTATTAAGGATAAAAAAATGAAACTAACTTATCGCGGTGTCTCTTACGAGCGTAATTCTTCTCAAGTAAAAATGTCGGAAACTAATATGTTTGCTATCTATCGTGGCATACCTTATTGTATTCTTCGTCCTACTGTTTATCGAAATAACCAATCAAGTAAAAATCTTAAGTATCGCGGTGTCTCTTATATCAACGAAACGGTATAAATGAAGATGCGGTTGCGGCCATTCCTGGTTTTATTGATAGCGAGAGAAAATTGTAAATATTAACAAATGTTTCAAACCATAACGATTGATTGATTTGTGAACATTTTATTTTGATTTTTACGCTGACAGACCTAAATTAAGTAATTGTAAATGAGGAACAACGAGTCATGGCTAAAAATACTTTTGTGACACTTAAAGAAGGCTCAACCGGAGATGCTGTAGTGAATTTGCAAGAGTGTTTAAAAACGGTTGGAGTTTATTCTTGTAGAAGTAATGGTGTTTTCGATCAAAGAACTAAAGCTGCTGTGATTAAATTTCAGAAAAATAATGCTATGACTGCTGATGGGGTAGTAAGACGGGCAACAATGTCTGCATTAGTTAGATGCTGGTGCTACTAATAGCATCATCAAAGCTTGAACTGTATTTTCAAGGACGCTAATATATTAAAAGCTCCGATGCAGCAAAATACCGTATTCAAATATAGCAATTCTATATGAATTTTAAAAATTTTAGTTTTTAGGAAACCTGGTTTGATGAATAAGCCGGGTTTTTAATTTTTAAAGGGAATAGGGAACAGAAAGCTTAGATCATTTTTTTATCAAGATGTGTGTTAATCATCAATTGCTAACCGTTCGATCGCAGTATTAATTAAATCATCTGCACCCAGAGAAGAAACAGGGAAATATTGGCGCGTTAGCGAAGCCATGCCGTTAGGCTTATCGCAATGTAATATCTTATTAACTTGTATTTCAAAAAAAATCTGCGCTCCTTTGCGTTTCCCTTTGCGCTCCTTTGCGTTAAAAAATAAATAATTCTGATATACTTTAGCCTGAAATAACAACAATGAACGAAAAATTAATGCAAGCTGCTTATTACGAAAAACAAGGAGCAGCAAAAGAAGTAATTCAATATCAACAAATGCCAATACCACAACCGGGTGCTGGTGAAGTAAGAGTCAAAATTTACGCTTCCGGTGTGAATCCATCAGATACAAAATCTCGTGCTGGTTGGGGAGGTATCGAACTAAAATTTGAAAAAGTTATTCCCCATCAAGATGGTGCCGGAGTAATTGAAAGCGTTGGTGAAAACGTCGATAAATCTCGTATCGGAGAAAGAGTTTGGATTTTTGAGGGGCAATTAGGGAGAGCTTTCGGTACTGGTGCGGAATATATTGTCATATCCAGCGAAAAAGCGATTAAATTACCAGATAATACCAGCTTTGTAGAAGGTGCTTGTCTTGGAGTTCCCGCAATGACTGCTCATCGTGCTGTTTTCGCAGATGGTGATGTAAAAGCACAAACAATTTTGGTAACTGGGGGAGCGGGAGCAGTAGGAAATTACGCTATACAGTGGGGAAAATATGGTGGCGCTACTGTAATCACGACTGTCAGCACTCCTGAAAAAGCGAAAATTGCCGAAGCTGCGGGTGCAGATTACATCATTAACTATAAAAAAGAAGATGTAGTTAAAAGGATTCAGGAAATTACTGGTAAAAAGCGGGGAATCAATCGTATTGTTGACGTTGATTTTAGCCAGAATATAAATGTAGCCGATGCAGTTTTACGAACTAACGGTGCGATCGCCATGTATTCAGCCAATCCAGATGATGCACCCGCCTTACCAATTCTTTCGCTGATGCTGAGAAATATTGTTATTCGCACAATATTGGTATATACCATGCCGCAAGATGCAAAGGAAGCAGCAATTAAAGATATTACAAATGCATTAAAAGCCGGTAAATTGCATCATAACATTGCTCAATTATTTCCATTTAAAGAATTAGCAACCGCTCATGAAGCTCAAGATAGCGGCAAGATGATTGGTAAAGCCATTGTAGAAATTTCTTAAT
>CAYMZW010000374.1:0-7062 GCA_964395005.1 uncultured Rivularia sp. | reverse complement strand
TATCTCAATCCCTTCTCTTTCAAAACCTCATCTACCCAAACTTTATTCTCTTCACTCAATCCCGGCACTGCTTCTTGATTATAATCAACTACCAAATCATAACCCGAGACATCATATATTTCATTCAACAATTCCTGCAAATTAATAACAGGTTCCCTATCATCACTACGTAAAGGTAAAGAGAAAGAAGGAATTAAATTTTGTAAGTTAAAAGCATATAAGTCGGCTATTGGACGAGTATCACCACGATAAACTAAAATCCGATAGTGACTCTGAATCTTATTACCAACTATCGGCATTCGTTGACCTTTTCGTAATAAATCAATTTCGACTAAATTGGTACGAGTTTCTAAAATAGTCTCTCGTTTCTTCAAATATTTTTGTCTTCCTTTTCCAGGACGTTTGTTGCTAGGTGAAAGAATTTCTATTGTAGTTATTAATGCTTCTGTACCTACTTCTCTAACTTCTAAATAACCTTCTTTTATTGTTAAAGGCACAGGAATTCTAACTTTTACAGGTTCTACAGTCGGTTCAGCGACTGCTACATTAGTTGTTGTAGAATCATTCGTAGTTTGCCGACTTTTTATTGTTACATCAGGAATACCTACCTGTAATGAATCTTCATCTGAAGTTTCATAGGTTCTGACTTCAACTGCAACCCGGTATTTAGGACGTAATTGAGGAGATAAAAATCTAGCAATTTCGATAATTAACCAATGATGTAATCCTGGAAATAGTTCGGGATGTTCTAAATACGGATTCATTCCGGGAAATGGAGAAGACATAATTTATCTTAACTTTTGTGATTTTAAAAGTTCATCTAACCATATCTTATCTTCTTCACTCAATTCAGGCATAGCTTCTTGACTATAATCTATAACTAAATCGTAACTTGCTCTTTCATAAATACCATTAATTAATTCTTGCAAATCAACAATAGGTTCTTTATCACCTTCTCGCAAAGGTAAAGGAAATTTAGGAATAGTTTCTTTTAAATTAAATGCGTATAAATCGGCTTTGGGACGTTGATTGCTACGACTAACTAATATCCGATAATCACTTTTAATATTAATACCTAACATTGGCATTGGTTCACCCGCACGTAGCAAATCAATTTCAATTAAATGCGTTGAACTTGTAAATACTCGATTTCTTTTAGTTACGTATGCATTTCTTCCTTCTCCAGTGCGTTTGTTTTTGGGAGAAAGTATTTCAATTACTGTTACAACTTCTTTTGTTCCAATTTTTCGCACTTCTAAATATCTTTCTTTAACTGTTTCGGGAATAGGAAGCGTTATTGAGGATGGCTGAGTATAAGGAGTTGCAATAGCTATATTTTCTGTTTGTGGAGTAGTTGCTGTTTGCGAGCGTTGTACTACCACATCGGGAATACCAACTAAAACTCTATCATCTGGGGTAGTTTCATAAACTCGTTCCTCAACTGCTACAAAATATTTAGGACGTAGTTGAGGTGATAAAACATCTGCTAAAAATACAATTAAACGTCCATGAATACCCGACCAAAATTCAGGACTTTCTAAATATGGATTCATTCCGGGAAATGGAGAAGACATAATTTATCTTAACTTTTGTGATTTTAAAAGTTCATCTAACCATATCTTATCTTCTTCACTCAATTCAGGCATAGCTTCTTGACTATAATCTATAACTAAATCGTAACTTGCTCTTTCATAAATACCATTAATTAATTCTTGCAAATCAACAATAGGTTCTTTATCACCTTCTCGCAAAGGTAAAGGAAATTTAGGAATAGTTTCTTTTAAATTAAATGCGTATAAATCGGCTTTGGGACGTTGATTGCTACGACTAACTAATATCCGATAATCACTTTTAATATTAATACCTAACATTAGCATTGCTTCACCCGCACGTAGCAAATCAATTTCAATTAAATGCGTTGAACTTCCTAACACTTATAAATTTTCTTTATTATCTATAAAGCTGTTGCTGCAAGGTTTCACGCATCACATCTACAGGAACAGTTTCCTGTTGCAGCCAAATCTTTAAAGCTGCTGCACCTTGTTGAACTAACATTTCTAAACCATCAATTGCAGTTTTGTCGGCTTGTTTTGCATTTTGTAAAAATTTAGTTGGACTGGGTGTATATATTAAATCGTAAACAATTGCGTCTTTTGGTAGATGCACAAATAAATCTGCATCTAATGGTGAATTTTCTATCTTAGGATACATCCCAATGGGGGTTGTGTTAATTAACAAGTTCGCTTCTTTAATTATTGTTGGTAGAGAGTCCCATTGATGAACTTTTAAATTTACTTTTAATGGCGAATCTTGCCAACTATCGCGAAATTCTGACAACTTCTGTAAACTGCGCCCTACCACATGAATAGAAGCACAGCCTAATTGAGTACAGCCAGCAACAACCGCTCTGGCAGCACCACCATTACCTAAAACCACTGCATTGATGTGACTCCAGTTTTTCGATCGCGATCGCAATGGTGCGATAAACCCTTCGACATCAGTATTTGTGCCTACCCAAGAATCATTTTGACGAAAAACTGTGTTAACTGCACCTACAGCTTGAGCAATGGGTTCAATTTTTGATAGCAAAGGAATAATTGCTTGTTTGTGAGGAATCGTAGCGTTAAATCCCACAACACCAATTGCTGCAAATCCATCGAGAGCTTTTGCTAAATTCTGCGGTTGAATAGGAAAAGGAAGATAAACATAATCCAATCCCAACTTCGCTAAAGCAGCATTATGCATTAACGGCGATAGCGAATGTTCTACGGGATGTCCGATTACTCCAAGTAGTTTTGTGGTACCTGTGATCATAAGGTTGTTAGTTGTTAGTTGTTAGTAGATAGTTGCTAATTCTTATTTACTCATGAAAGGTACGTGTTATGTAGGAATTATTTTTTGAGAGACAGCGCTACCACGAACGGCATATATAAATAGATGTAGCTGCAAAGCAATTTATTGCTCTACAACACACTAACAGTAGAGTTATTTTCGTCTTGAATGAAATAAAATTGTTGACGTGAAAAGTATATCTTAGACATTAATAGCTATATTTTTGCTATTGATTTTTTGATGTTTATTAATAATTTGTAGTAGGTTAATTATGACAACAGAAAATACGTTATTCGATCAAGTATTCCGCGATAGTGATGGCAATATTGTTATTGCTCAACCACCAAATCCACCGATTATTGTTTGGGGTGTAGCTAGTTTACTACAACTGTTTACTAAAGGAGATATTAATACAGGTTTAGAAGTATTAGCTTTCGGCTGTATATTTACTTGGAGTTGGCAGGAATTATTTTCGGGAGTTAATTATTTTCGTAAAGGTTTGGGTTTAATTGTTATGATTGGGGTTCTTGGTTCGAGAATTCTTGCTTTGATTTAGTGGTACGTTTAATTAATTAAACTTGATTTGTAGGGATTTTTTTTCACTTTGATATTAAGAGTTAAAACTCTTACTACGAACATGAATATAAACATAAATAGTTAGTTTTTTCTGTAACCGTCGGGAGACGTAAAATTTTACGTCTCTACAACATTTTTTACGATTCTTCTAATTTCACTTGTTTACCTTTTTCGTCAGTACGATAAATCAACTCGCGCTGCCCATCGCTGACTACAACTTTCCAACCGGGAACTATTACTTGAGCGCAAAGTGTACCCGATTCTGCCAATCCCAAACAACTATCTCCCCAATTTTCTTTTTGTGTTTGAGTTATCCGCAGTGCAGCTACAGGTTTACTAACACGTTTTGTTGCATCTGATAGAACTGCACTTTGCACTGTTGGGGGTAATTCATCAGTAGATGAAGTGGTTGCTGTGGTAGGTGTTTCGATAGCTTCAACTTGTGGAGAATTATTTTGATTATCGCTACAGGAAATAGTAGAAAATACCAATAAAAGAATAGTAGAAATGAGAGTTATTTTACGAACTAATTTGAACCAAGTATATTGCATCATGAGTTTTGAAAATCTCTTAATGTTGGTTATTTGTTAGTTAGTATGCTAATTAAATTATTTTAAAAAGGCAATAGGGAATATAATAATTCGTAGTAGCGCTGTCTACGCCTGATAATTAGGAATTCGGAGGCTCTCTTCTCGCTTACTACGAGCCTCCGCATAAAATCTAAATCATCCAAATCCGCCACCACCAGGAGTTTCAATCGAAAAAACATCACCTGGTTTCATTTCTACTGTTGCGGTACTATCTAATTCCTCTTCGCTTCCATCTTTTCTGATTACCAAATTGCGTCCAACTTTTCCGGCTTCTCCATTATTTAAACCAAAGGGAGAAATTAAACGATGACTGCAAAGAATATTAGCTGTCATATTTTCTAAAAATCGGATGCGACGAATCACTCCATTACCACCGGAATGTTTTCCTTTACCACCGCTACCAAGACGCAAACTAAAGTTTTCTAAAAGTACGGGATATCGCGTTTCTAATACTTCTGGATCGGTTAATCGCGAATTCGTCATATGAGTTTGCACTGCATCGGTACCGTCAAAGTTTTCACCAGCACCGGAGCCACCACATATTGTTTCGTAATATTGATAGTTTTCGTTGCCAAAAGTAAAGTTATTCATGGTACCTTGAGAACCAGACATTATTCCTAAAGCACCATATAAAGCATCGACAATTGTTTGGGAAGTTTCTACGTTACCTGCTACTACTGCCGCTGGATAAGTTGGGTTGAGCATACAGCCAGTTGGAATAATAATTTCTAAAGGGTTGAGACAACCTGCATTGAGGGGAATATTATCTTTTACTAAGGTACGGAAGACATATAAAACGGCAGCTTGAGTTACTGCTTTGGGAGCATTAAAGTTACTGTTTAATTGTTTCGAGCTTCCGGTAAAATCAATAATTGCGCTACGATTTTGGCTGTTGATAGTGACTTTAACCTGAATTTTTGCACCGCTATCCATTTCATAACAAAACGAACCATCTTTTAAAACGTCAATTGCTTTTCGTACTGCTTCTTCGGCATTATCCTGTACAAATATCATATAATTTTGTACAACTTCTAAACTATATTGCTCAACCATTTTAAGAAGTTCTTGGACTCCGCGATTGTTGGCGGCAATTTGGGCTTTAAAATCCGCTATATTTTGATCGGGATTTCTGGCTGGATAATCGTGATTTGCTAGTATTTCTCTAACTGCTTGTTCTCTAAAATTTCCCTCTTCAACCAACAGAAAATTATCTAATAAAATACCTTCCTCTTTTATAGTTTTACTGTGAGGAGGCATCGAACCGGGCGTAATTCCGCCGATATCCGCTTGATGTCCGCGAGAAGCTACGTAGAATATAGGAATGTTAGAATCAGAGAATACTGGAGTAATTGCCGTTACGTCGGGAAGATGAGTTCCACCGTTATAGGGATTATTTGATAAATATACGTTTCCCGGTTTTAAACTGTCAGCTTTATCGTTAATTAAACTGCGGACGCTTTCACTCATTGAACCTAAATGTACGGGAATATGAGGAGCATTTGCAACTAATAAACCATTAGAATCAAAGATTGCACAGGAAAAATCTAAACGTTCTTTTATGTTTACCGATGCCGCCGTATTTTGCAGCACGATTCCCATTTGTTCGGCAATAAATTGATAAAGATTTTTAAAGATTTCTAAACGAACTGGATCGGCTTGGGTTGTTTTATGCATGGTAGATTTTTGTTAATTCAATAGTTTAATCAAAGTTTGTAGTAAGAGGCTCAAGCCTTTTGATTTAAGGGCTAAAGCCCTCACTACGAACCTATAATAACTATCTGTTTTTTTGGGAAAAAATACGACAATCATCTAAAATTTGATTAAATTGAGAGATTGCTTGCTTAGGATTTTGCCCTTTCATTGCAGCTGTAACTATAAATTCATAGGGATTTCTTTTGATTCTCATAACTGTTGATATCGCTTCTTGGTTAGCAAATCCCCTTCCATAAACTAACCATGCGGCTAAAACCTGTCCCGTGCGTCCAATTCCGGCGGAGCAGTGAACTACAACTTTTTCATTTTGGCGATCGCCTTCTGACAAAAATGGTAATATTTCCTCAATTAACAATTGCTTATCAACTAAATTAAAATCTTCAATAGGTGCCCAACAAATTTGTTTTAATCCAAATTCCTTTTTATATAAATCTAGTAAATCTGAATAATTATTTAGTTGACGAGGAGCAAGTAAACAGCAGATGCGCTTGATATTTTGACTTTGCATAAACTCAATCCACTGCAAAACCTTTTCATCTTTGTATTCGGGTTTTGAAGAACCATATACAATTGTTTCATTTTCGCTTGCTGCTGCAAATCTGTACATTTTATTTTATATAAGATAACAAGAAAGGGGTAAAAGTATAAAAAGATAATATTTTTATGTTTTATCTTTTACCAATTGTTTCTAATATCATATAAAGTGAAACTTAGCAATTATAGGTTACAAAAATGATACATCCTGATTTTTCCTATACTTCTTAAATGCTGGTATAATTAACGCAATTTAAAACCGCAATCAATGACTCAATTCATAGCTTTACTAGTTTCCTTAGCTATTGAAATTCCGATTATTCTATTGCTGATTCATTTTTTACAAAGATTTTCATCTTTAGTAGAATTATTCGCAATGTTTGCTTTGGCTTGCGGCGCGACTCTTTTAACTCATCCCCTAGCATGGATGAGCAACCAAATAATGATTCATGATTTAATATTTCCCGCTAGGATAATCATAATCGAAGCAATTGTTATATTTGTTGAAGGCTTTTTATATTCGCAAGTGATAGATATAGGATGGAGAAAAGGACTGTATATATCAATGATTGCTAATATTGCTTCTTTTTGCGGGGGAATGATTATTTATCGAGTTATTGAATTGATGTAATAGGGAATGGGGAATGGGGCATTGGGCATTGGGCATTGGGGAGAAAAGGAAAAATTATTTATTATTTTAGGACTTACGCAAAGCCCCCCTTTTTTAAGGGGGGTTGGGGGGATCTAAACGTCTGAAAAGCCTAAAATACCGTAGCGAGTGCGTAAGTCCTATGTTTATTAGACAAGTAAATATTGT
>CAYMZW010000373.1:0-7066 GCA_964395005.1 uncultured Rivularia sp. | reverse complement strand
GATATTTCAACCTCACCAGGTTTATTCGATTTCCAAGCTTTTTTTAAGTTTTGAAATAACATTGCTCCACCCGTGAATAACATCCACAGTAAACCTAATCCGTTGAGTAAAACGTAAACTGGTTCTAGGGTTTTCCCGAAATATTCACCTTCATGGATAACCATCAAAAAATGTACTTGATTCCGAGATAATCCGAACCAATCTTTAGAAATGCGATAAACAACTCCTGTAGACACCGTGATTAATAATGGAAGTATGACAACTGGAGCAATGGTAAGATGTAATTTTCTTAGTAGCTGCTTGTTCATGATTTAATTAAACTGGTAATTGAGATATCGTAACTAATTAAGCCGACATAATATTAAATAGAATCGGAAACAAAAGGTAATTTATTCTACTTATTTATTTTACTATTAGTAGATATCTGATGGCTAAGATTATTGTTCAACAAATAAATTAGGACTTACGAAAGCCCTCCTTTTTAAGGGGGGTTGGGGGGATCTAGAATGTCTGTAACACTATATTTTACGTTATCGCTGCGTAAGTCCTATAAATATAAAATTACCATTACACATTTTTGGTAAAAATATTAATTCGCTGCTGACTCTTTAATAAAATCTCGATAAAACTGCTCGTGGGAACCCGAAAAATTATCCATTCCTTGTTTTGTCAAATATCCCTTTTTACCAGTGTGAGGGTTTTTCACATAGCTATAAATCCATTTTGAACGTTTGGGATTTTCGCTCCAACTGATATTAAACGCTGCATACTTTGGAAAAAATACCATCTCTGCGTAAGCATCTATGCGATCGTGAATCCACCATGCCAAAGCTGTCCAATCTTCAGTTTTTGTGTAATAAGGTAAAAATGAATTGACAATAATACAGGCTGTTGCACCCATATATCCATCTTTATCTTTTACATCCCAAATATGTCGAGCATAATTTGATTCATTACTCGCACAGTTGTACTGATTTTGATTCTCTGCACCTTTGGCGTTAACTGCACAACTACGATATGCCGAACGAATGCTAATTCTACCCAGAGCGTCTTGAATTGGTTCAAGTACATTTTTGCAGAGATTGGTACCCGAGGCGATCGCCAAATCAACATCGTCTGGCATATTAGGTATAGATTCGATTTGAGAAATTTCCGAATATAGAAATTCTCGCATGAAAAAATTTTTAGAGAGTTGGATTCTTCCTAATTCTTCTAAAGCTTTAACAGATTGCAGTTTTCTCATAGTTTAAATAGTTGCATTTTATTTGGACTTACGCAAAGCCCCACTTTATAAGGGGGGTTGGGGGGATCTTAATGTTTAGCGGATTATACTTTTTGTTATCACTGTTCCCAGTGCGGTTTATAAAATTTTTGTATTTAAAGATTTTTTCTCCGTAATTTAACTAATTTATTTGTATTTTACAAATACTAGCTAAGTATAGTTAATTTTTTGGACATCATATAGGTTAAAAATAAAATCATGACAAAAATGCAGAAGAAGGAATATTCAAAATTTGGGAAAAAGTTAATTTTACAAGTCACTCCACTTGTAGCTACCTCGATGTTAGCAAGTTCGCCTGCTTTAGCTGCAACTTTTGCTAATTCTTTTGGAGATTTAATTTTTACAAATTTTAATCGGGAAAACACAGCATTTGAAGCGATTAATGATGCTAATGCTTCTGCTGAATCTTACTCTGATGATAGCGTAGCAGATTATCGTAACTTTTCGAGAACCGATGCTGAACCTTCTCCATTGGATATATCTAATATTGCTGAAAGTAAAGTATATGGTGAAGGTTCAAGTTACGATGCTTCGGCGGAAACCATGCCCAGATTTTTTGCCAATTTTGATGTAAGTCGCAACGATACTTTATCATTTGACTTTACAACTATTCTTGATTTAGAGGCTGCGGCAGACAAACCAGGAGTTGAAAGTGTAAGTGCTGCTGGAGATATTGCGTTTTACCTTTTGGATACAACTGGTATGTCTACAGAAAATCGATTTGATTTTCTCAACTCAACACAATTAGATTCCTTGCAGATTAGCCAAAATAACATATTAGAATTTTTTAGCCTTGCAGCCAATATTGATGCTTTAGGTAAAATTGATTATTTTAATAATACTAAGAGTCAAAATATTAATCTTACCAGCGATTACAGTATTTCTAATGTTGAAGAAATTAACAATTTGGGAAGAAGTAGAGCATTCAGCACTTCTCTTTTTGAAGGTTCTGTAGAAAGGTATTTTGAACGGGATACAAATGTAACTTTGCTAGCGTTTAAGAATACAAAATCTAATATTAAAGTTCCCGAGAAAACTAGTTTTTGGTCGATTTTATTTGCAGGATTGATGGCTCTTGGTACTAAAATAATTAATAAAGCTAACAAAAAGTCTGCCTAAATTGAATTAGATAATTGAATGTTGGGTTACTATTCTCAATGCCCAATGCCCAATCCCCTATTCCCTATTCCCCATTCTCAACCACACGCCCATAATCCAATTTAATCAATCGATCGCACTTATCAAAATAACGGTCATCATGACTAATGGCAATTACAGTTTTACCGCGCTGTTTTAATTCCGGAAGCAATTTATTATAGAATATTTCTTTAAATACAGGATCTTGATCGGAAGCCCATTCATCAAATAGGTAAATTGGACGATTTTCCAAATAAGCTGTCAGTAAAGCCAAACGTTTTCGCTGCCCCTGAGATAAATTAGTTGTCGATAAAATACCGTCTTTTACCGTTACTTTACTTTCTAATTCTAGTTTAGTTAAATAATCCTGTATTTCTGTTTGACGGTTTGATTCTATTCCCAACAAACGCTCAAATAAATAGAAATCATAAAATACTACAGAAAACTGCTGGCGATACCATTCGCGGTTTTCATCTGTAACTTGGATATTATTAAATAAAATCTTACCATTATCGGGAGCGTACAAACCCGTAATTAACTTAGCTAATGTTGATTTACCGCTACCGTTTCCACCAACAATAAAAACTAATTCACCTGGTTCAAACTTCAGGTTAATATTATCCAAAGTAAACTGATGTTCTTCGCTATCACCACCATAAGCATGATTTACATTATTTAATTCTAAACTCGTCCAATTCGATTCAAAATCCGAGCCTGTAGGAAAATTGGGTTCGGTAACTTGTTCGGAAAGAGAGATTCCTAATGATTCAATTTTGTTTAAAGCGATATTTGCTTGAGCAATGTCGGGCAAAGAATTTACAACCTCAGCTATAGGATTAATTAAATATAAAATAGCCAGTGCATAGCTAGATATAATCGCGGTAGAAACCGTATTTAATTGAGGAAAAACAAATAAAATTAATCCAATAGGAATGAAAAATAATACCGTTCCTAAAGAGCCAGCAAAAGCAAAAGCTGTTATACCGTTTATTGTGTACCGCTTATGCTTGCTAGCAGTTGTTTGTAAATCTTCTTTTATAAAAGCAATTCTTCTTTGGCGGTGCAATTTTAATTCTTTTGCTCCTTCTGTAACCGTGCGAATATGTCCATATAAAACATCTTGAACTTGACGAGCGTTTTCTAAATCTTTAATCCCTCGATTTTGTAGAAATGTGTAGAGAAAAAAACCAGCCAATACACAGCAAAATACAACAAAAAATAGTAGCGGAGAGAGCCAGAATAGATAAACAAAAATTCCCAAGGCGATCGCAATATTAACTATCATAATTGATAAGTGAACTGAAGCCGAAGAAATCGCAGCGATATCATCTGTTAAAGTCGCTAACAGCTTTGGTATACCTAAAGTTTCCAAATGCTGCAAAGGACAATTTAATATACCTTGAGTCATTTCTAAGCGCAAATCGTAGATAACTCCTTGAGCCAGACGATTTATTAATACCCAACTAATAAACTGAAAAATCCATAAGCTAATGCACAAAGAAACGAACAGCGCTATTAACCAAAGTTGTGAGTTTTGTAAATTGGCGATCGCATAATTAATAACTGCGATAATACCCGCACCGCTAGCACCGCTAAGCAAACTAAATATTGCTGCTAAAAAGAAGTTTTTGCTGGAATTTTTGAGCAGAAGACGGATAATTTTCATAATTGTTCCCTTAATCTCGGAATCAATTGAGCTAAATTACAAGGACGATTGCGGGAATCTAATTGTTCTTTAATAATCTCCCATCCCGTTTTACAAGCACCAGAAGAACCCGGTAAACAAAAGATATAGGTACCGTTTGCGACACCGGCTAAACAGCGAGATTGAATTGTTGAAGTCTTTATTTCCTGATAAGAAATCATCCTAAATATCTCGCCAAATCCTTCAATCTCTTTATCTAATAAAGGTTTAATTGCTTCTGGCGTACCATCACGCCCGGTAACTCCCGTACCGCCAGTTGTTAAAATTACTTGAACTAATTCATCAGCAATCCAACGAGATACGACAGCACGAATTTGATAAATATCATCAGGAACAATTATTTTTTCTGCTAAATTATGTCCTATTGTAGTTAAACTTTCAACTAATACTTTGCCAGATTTATCATCGGCTTCCGTGCGGGTATCGGAAATAGTCATCACGGCAATTTTTAACGGAATTAAGGATTCTTTACTGTCCATATTTTTAAAACTTAAAATTACAATGTTTTATCTCCCTCTCCTTAATAAGGCTACGGTGTACACAGAAGTCCTCTAAGTTGGTTTCACAGTATTCAGATCCCCCCTAGCCCCCCTTAAAAAGGGGGGAATCTGAATTAAAGTCCCCCTTTAAAAGGGGGATATAGGGGGATCTTGCGAGATGTGTGTACACGGTAGCCTTAATAAGGAGAGGGATTAAGGGTGAGGTTCTACAATCACCTAAATTTTATATCCTTCCTCGACAACTGAGAAAGTTTAGTTATCCCCATTAATTTCATATCTCTTTCAATTTCATTTTTCGTATTAGAAATTGCTTTTTCAACTCCGGGTTGCCCTCCGGCAGCCAAAGCATATAAATACCATCTTCCACCGGAGCAGGCTTTCGCACCAACCGACAAAGCTTTCAATACATGAGTGCCTCTTCTGATGCCACCATTGCAGATTACATCAATTTTGTCTCCTACTGCATCTACTATTTCTGCTAACTGCTCGAAAGCTTTAGCGCCAAAAATCTTGAGTAACAATAGGTAATAGGTACGTAGTTGCGCTTTAGCGCCAAAAATCTTGAGTAACAATAGGTAATTGCTTATTGCTAATTGTTTGAGTGAAATCATTTAAACAGTACGAGCATATTCAAAAATTTGATTTGCGCTTAATTCAAGGTTAGGAAATACTCTAGAAGCTAAAATATCTTGATTTTGAAATAATTTTCTCTCATATTCATCACCAACCAAATCGCAAATTGTAATAGTTGGTTGTTTCGGTTTACCAATATATTCTCTTCCGCCAATACCAAGATAATCTACAATCCAGTACTCAGGTACACCCAAAAGAGCATAATCTTCTACTTTTCGCGCGTAATCATTCTGCCAGTTTGTACTAACTATTTCAATAATTAATTTGATTGAATTTCCTGAAGTAATAACAGGTTCCTGCTTCCATAATGGTTCGCTTACAAGTTGATTTTTATCTAATACAATTAAATCTGGACGAAAAGCGGTTTCTGTTCCCAACAACTTAATTAAACATCGATGAGGAATAAAATAATTTGGATTATATTGGTCAATTTGTACGTTTAACTTTCTTCCAGTAAATGCACCTACTTGCTCGTGGAATCCAGTTGGTTCCATTTCAAATAATTCCCCGTCAATTAGCTCATAACGTTCATTATCGCCGTAGTTGGCAATAAACTCATCAACAGCGATTAATTTTGGTGTTGTTTGAACCATTTTTTTTAGGTATGCACAATTTTAACGATGTTCGTAGTTGCGCCGTCTTCGCTTCCGATAAGAGGTGCTAAAGCACAACTACAAACTTAATATGATTATAAATTTCTCAAACTTGAGCAACTTCACTCGAAACATCTGCGGATTTTGATGTTGAATTACCTCTAACTGCTTTAAACATTCCAAATCTGCAAAGCCCGGTACCAAATGCTAACCGCATCAAAAGAATTGTCGGTACTTCCCGCACCGATTTAATAAAACCACGAACCCCAAAACGCATCCATCCTTGGGGTTTAATAATTCCCTGCCAAATTGTGTCAAACCATGATGGAAGTGTTTCTTTTGTCCAGTCTGCTGTTGTTACTTCCCCTTCCACAAATCCCGTTGCTTCCAACAGTTCGGAAAAACCTTCTATGCTGGAAAAAGCTGGATGGGACCATTGATCTAATAATTGCTGCATTACAGGTTTTTCCCAGAAATTCAGCGGTATTTCACGGTCATCTCTTTGATTCCAGTCGGCTACAACCAGTATTCCACCGGGTTTAACCACTCGCATCAATTCTCTTGCAAAAACTGCTTTATCTGGCATATGCGGCCCAGCTTCTATCGACCAGACTACATCAAAACTGGCATCGGGGAAAGAAAGAGCCATCGCATCATCTACCATAAATTTAGCGCTGACATCTTCAGGTGTTAACTCAGTTGCGCGTTTTACCTGTTGGGGACTGATAGTAACTCCAGTAACATCAAAGTTGTACTCTTCCGCTAAAATGCGACTGCTACCACCAATTCCACAACCAACATCTAATACTGTAGTACCTGCGGATAATTTATCCAAACCACCCCAGCGCACCATTTCATGAACAAAATCATATTTAGCAACTAAAAAATCTTTGTTTGTAGGTGGTGAACCATAATGTCCTAAATGAATGTGTTCTCCCCAGTAATATTCCAAAATACCATCATCCGTCCATTCATCGTAGGAATTAGCTACCGAGTCAGATGATTGATAGCGACGAGCGGTGATTAGATATAATGCAATGCTTACGATTAAAATTGCGAGGATAATCCCTAAGCTAGAAAAGAGGAAATTCATTTAGATACAGCCTTAATATTTTTTCACAATTTTATCGTATTAAGGGATTGTGGATTTTAATTTATTTGAGTATTGCAAAACTTCGCAAAAAATATATACAAATATAATCAAATATCGGCGTTG
>CAYMZW010000372.1:2039-7067 GCA_964395005.1 uncultured Rivularia sp. | reverse complement strand
TAGGTTCGCCGCGAGAAATTCAAGCTCAACAAGCAGTAATTGCTCGGCTTGAAGCACAGTTACGTGGCGAACAACAGGCTGCGAATGCAACAATTTCTCGTTTGCAGGCGCAGTTACAGGGAGAATCTGTTTCTCAACAAGCAACTATAAATCGTTTAGCTGCCGAATTAACAGGGCAGCAAGATTCTCTCAGAGCAACAGTAGCCAGAGTACAAGCGGAAGCTAAAAATGCCCGAGTTGATGCTCAGCGTTACGAACAGTTGTATAGACAAGGTGCTATTTCTCAACAAGAAAGAGATAGTAGACGACTTTCTGCCCAAAGTGCCAATCAGCAATTAATAGAAAGTCAAGCTAATCGCAGACAGGCGATCGCCAGCTTGCGACAACAGCTAGCTCAAGCTAGAGCAGATAGAGAAAAAACTATAGCAATCCTGCGCCAGCAGCTAGTAGAAGCGCAAGCAAACCTAAACAAAACGATAGCAACCTTACAAACACAGATACAAGAACAAAAAGCTAATTTAGATAGACTCCAAGAAATTCGTCCTAGTAATACCCGCATTGCTCAAGCTCAAGTGAATAATGCGATCGCGCAATTAAAAAAAGCCGAAGCTGACATGAAATTGAGTTATGTAATTGCACCAATCGGAGGAGAAGTCTTAGAAATACATACCAAGGCAGGAGAAACCATGAGCGCTGAAGGTATTGCCGAAATAGGACGTACCGACGAAATGATTGTTGTAGCAGAAGTTCCCGAAGCAAGTATCGGTAGAGTGCGTTTAGGGCAACTAGCTTCCATAGTTAGTGACAATGGAGCATTTTCCGGCAGACTACAGGGAACCGTCTCTGAAATCGGTAGAAAAATAGGCAATCGAAACGTGCTAAATACCGATCCTGCGGCGGATGTAGATGCCAGAGTTGTGGAAGTGAAGATTGCTCTATCCGAACAAGATAAAGAAAGAGTATCAGGGTTAACGAACGCCAAAGTGATAGCTACGATTCAGATTTGAAAAAGGTTAGAGGTTAAAGGTCAAAGGTTAATATTTAACTCCTAACTCCTAACTCCTAACTCCTAACTCTTAATTCCTAATTCCTAATTCCTAATTTTTAACTCCTAACTGCTGACTGCTCACTGCTCACTGATAACTGTTGACTGAAAACATGGCAAAACTACCTTTAGCATGGTTACAACTCAAGCGTGAAGCGTCTCGTTTAGCGGTTGCATTAGCGGGAATCGCTTTTGCGGATATTCTCATGTTTATGCAGCTTGGTTTTCGTGATTCTTTGTATTATAGTAATGTTCGTTTTCATAATAGTTTGCAGGGGGAAATTGTATTAGTTAATAGTCAGACAAGTGCTATATTGTCGATGAAAAGATTTTCTCAAAAACGGCTTTACCAAGCTTTAGATTTAAAGGATGTTCAGTCAGTAGATCCAATATATGTAGACTATACGAGTTGGAAAAATCCCCAAACAGGTATTCCTCGAAATCTTTTAGTTATAGGAATAAATCCACAAAGTAATGTATTGCAGCTTCCAGGATTGCAGCAAAATTTAAATAAAATACAACTACCAAATGTTGTTTTATATGACCGTTCTTCTCGACAAGAATATGGCCCAATTGTCGCAGAATTTGAACAAGGTAATAATGTTAGAGCAGAAGTTAAAAATAAATTAGTTAAAGTTGGAGGTTTATTTACTTTAGGTGCTTCATTTGGAGCAGACGGTAATTTAATTACCAGCGATCTTAATTTTTTAAGAATATTTGCAAATCGTCAGCCAGGATTAATAGATATTGGTTTAATTAAATTGAGGCCAGGTGCAGATGCAAATCTCGTTGCTCAACAATTAAGAAATTATTTAGACAAAGACGTTAAAGTTTTTACGAAACAAGAATTTGTTGACTTTGAAAAAAACTTTTGGGCAAGTAGTACCGCTATTGGTTTTATTTTCACTTTAGGAACAATCATGGGTTTTATTGTTGGAACCGTGATTGTTTATCAAATACTTTATACAGAAGTTTCAGATCATTTAGTTGAATATGCCACTCTTAAAGCAATTGGCTATTCACATAATTATTTTTTAGTTGTAATTCTTCAAGAAGCTTTTATATTGGCAGTTTTAGGATATATTCCTGGGTTCGTTCTTGCTTTATTTCTATACGAACAAGCGAGAGCAGCGACTCTTTTACCAATTTTTATGACTACTAGTAGAGCAGTTATGGTACTGTTATTAACCATTTTAATGTGTTCTATCTCAGGAATAATTGCCGTGAAGAAATTGAAGTCAGCCGATCCAGCCGACATTTTTTAACAGTTAACAGTTAACAGTGAACAGTGAGCAGTGACTCCTAACAACTATCAACTAACAACTAACAACTAACATGATGAAAGAACCTGTAATTTCAATTCAATACCTTAATCACTACTACGGAAAAGGTTCGCTGAAGAAACAGATTTTGTATGATATTAATCTGGATATTTATCCTGGTGAAATTGTGATCATGACTGGTCCTTCTGGTAGTGGTAAAACAACCTTGCTAAGTTTAATTGGTGGTTTACGTTCGGTACAAGAAGGAAGTCTCAAGTTTTTAGGAAAAGAACTTTATCGAGCTAATCCCAGAAAATTGGTCAGCACCCGACGTAATATTGGCTATATTTTTCAAGCACATAATCTGCTAGAGTTTTTGACTGCTAGACAAAACGTACAAATTGCAGCAGAACTAAATAAATGTATTTCTCAAAAAGAAGCTATCGATCAATCTAAACATATTTTAGAAGCAGTAGGTTTGGGAAATCGAATTGATTACTTTCCCGATAATCTTTCCGGAGGTCAAAAACAGAGGGTTGCTATTGCTCGTGCTTTGGTAAATAATCCACCATTAGTATTAGCAGATGAACCTACAGCAGCTTTGGATAAACAGTCTGGAAGAGATGTTGTAGAAATAATGCAGCACCTTGCTAAAGAACAAGGAACTACTATTTTGTTAGTAACTCATGATAGTCGTATTTTGGATATTGCCGACCGTATTGTAAATATGGAAGATGGGCTTTTAACTAGCGAACAGTTAACATTTACTAACTAGATGAATTTTGGATCTTAGCAGCGGATGCGTCTATTTTAGATTTTAGATTTTGGATTTATGTATAATTCAATATCCCAAATCTGCCACTTTAAATTGGAGCTAATGCTTAATCCAAAATCGCAAATCCTGTTGGCTATTTTTAAGTGAGTGTATTTTATTTATAATTAGTAACTGGTAGCTGGTAACTGGTAACTCGTAACTGTTAACTGATTGCTGTTCATTTTTGAGAACCAGTTTTTTTGTTTTTCGGTAAGTGATTCATTATACCGCTATTGCTGCTGTTGCCGTTGCCGGAACGACTGGTACGAAAAGTGACATTAACACCTTCATTAGATTGTTCTAATACTAATAAAGGCGTGGGCTTGGCTTTTTGATCCCAATGCATGAAAGCAATTCTGCCTTGAATAGTAGGTTGCCAACTATCATGATCTTCTGCTGGACTAAGATAGGTTTCAACGCAATCAATCAATTGGCTAATAGTGGCCGAACTTGCTTGTGTTGGCAGTTTCATTAACCTAATTTGAATGCGAAACAGTACTCTTTTACCGTTATTGGTTGCAGCACCAGTTTCATACTCTACATCAAAGGTTTCATCTATCTGTCTTGCAGCGCTACTTGCGATTCCTACAACTCCTTGTTTTGCATGGTTAGGGCGGAGTGCTTGAGAAATTTTATCTTTAATTTTAATCTTGATCTGATTGACAATCGCGAAGTGGAAGACTTCTTCTTCCATCCGCATTCGCAAATAATCGAGATTGAATTCCCGTGAGTTAATCAAATCGGGGTTTGTTTCCATTCTACGAATCGTTTGGAGAGATAGCTTGAGCTTCTTTTCTAACTCTCGGGTACGGAATTTTTCAAACCTAAGTTTCTTTTCTAGCTTCTTCATCAGGATTTTACCGTAGATGATTAAGCCAATCACTGTTAAAGTAAGTCCTCCAGATATCATTATTGGTAATGGAGGTAGCCCATCGGTAGCTACGGGTACCTGTTCGGATTTTTCTGCGGTTTTTGGTGTAGGAGATTGAGCAAGAAGTATCGAAGTTGACATAATGGACACAATTAAAGTTGGACTCCTCATAGCTAGGATGCCCAAATTTGTAACTCCGTTTTGCGATATGATTATATTTTCTTGAAAATATTTATTTTTTTAATTTATTAGATGTTTATTAGAATTTGAATTGAAAATTTCTATAGTACATACGAATTACTTTAGCTTTGTTCTAAATGTCTTGTTTACCCCTTCCTCAATCCGCTCAGAGCAACTGTTTTACCAAAATCCGTCTTGTAGCTACGGATATGGATGGTACTTTAACTACGAAAGGCAAATTTACTCAAACGCTATTGCAAGCTTTGCAAGATTTAGCGGCAGCTAATATCAAAGTGATTATTGTTACCGGACGTTCCGCTGGTTGGGTTAGCGGTTTGGCATATTATTTACCAGTAGTTGGGGCGATCGCCGAAAATGGTGGTTTGTTTTATCCTTCTCAAAGCGAGCAAGCTGTTGCTATTACGCCGATAGAAGATTTCAGCAAGCACAGAAAAGATTTAGAGGCTGTTTTTCAAAAATTACAGCAAGATTATCCTCAAATTAAAGAATCTTCTGATAATCGTTTTCGCGTTACAGATTGGACTTTTGATGTTGCGGGTTTAAATAGCGATTCATTACAAACCCTTTCACGTCAATGTCAAGATAATGGTTATGGATTTACCTACAGTAATGTTCAGTGTCACATCAAACCTTTGGGACAAGATAAAGCTGTAGGATTATCGCAAGTGTTGCGAGAATATTTTCCTGAATACACTTTGGATGAAGTAGTGACTGTGGGCGATAGCCCTAACGATGAAAGCTTGTTTGACAAGAATTATTTTAAGGTATCCGTAGGTGTGGCTAACGTACTCGAATATGTAGATAAATTACAGCATAAACCTGCTTATGTGACTCA
>CAYMZW010000372.1:0-1939 GCA_964395005.1 uncultured Rivularia sp. | reverse complement strand
CCCAATCTAATAACTAACAGCATCAGTTATCAGTTATCAACTAACAACTAACAACTAACAACTAACAATTAATAACTAACAATTAATAACTAACAGCATCAATCTTGGGAGTATATCGCCATAATTGATACAGGCGAGTCGCGGGCATTGTTAAGTACAGCATATCTCCACCGCTCAGACAAATTTCGAGTAATTCCCAACCGTGGATGGTTTGGGAGTTGGTTTCTACGTATAAAGGTACAAAATCGGCAGACATGGCTGCTTCTTGAACTCTTTGACCGCAAAATGGATGGGATGGTGTAATTATTGTTGTAAAGGCTACCCATAAACTGTCTGCGGTGATACCGTTGCCGAGAATTCTACCGCCTAAAGCTGCGGCGGCAAATGCTGGAGCGGCAAGTTCTGCGGGGCTTAATACGGCTTCAAAATCAAATACTTCTTGTGCCATTCGGGCAAAGTCGGGGTCGGCATAATTTACTACTACGGTAATTTTGGGTGATAATCCTTTGGCTTTGAGAGCAATTTCTATATTAGTTGCATCGTTGCCAGTAACGGCTATCAAGGAAGCTGCATTTGTGACGTTACAAGATTTCAGAGTCTCCGGGAAACTCGCATCAGCATGAATTATGGGAATACCTAAACTGCGAGCGGTATTTACAAATTTACCGTTGCTATTAGGTTCAACGACTACAACTTCTTGTCCGCTGCTGTAAAGTTGCTGGACTATTTTTATACCAAGCCCACCCAATCCGCAGACAATGTAGTGATTGCGGCGAGGTATTCTTGCTGCATCCCAAAACTGTTTGAAACGGGTTCCCAAGACAAAATCGTTGAGCAAGGCATACCAAATACCAAATATTGCCGCTCCCACCAACATCATGATAACGGTGAATATTTTAACGCTGTCAGGAGCATTTTCTATTACTGTTTCGTTACCACCTGCCCCAGTAATCATACCTACAGAAAAATATAGGGCATCGATAACAGACATATTTAGTTCGGCAGATACATAAGTGAGTGTTGCTAAGGAAATAATCATCATTAACAACATTGCTCCAATCAACACTGATTGAGCATGATGTCTAAATTGCCGTAAATTCGTTATGACTTTAAGCAGTTTTGCAATCAGCGATTTGCGAGTTGTACGCACTTGCGGTTGAGTTCCAACAATTAGGCGATCGCCTTTTTCAAGTTCGTGTCCGGATGTGACTGCCGATACTAAATCTAAATCGCCCTGCACGGGTAAATAATAGATCAGCATTCGCGAACGATCTTCCCATAATTCGTTGAGCTTGCGACCGTTCCAAGGGTGATATTGATGAATATATTCTTCGTGTATCGGCCAGGTTTGTTTAAATAATTTAATTTGTCCGATTGCTTTATTACCGAGTGCTGCAAAACTAAATACGGGTGCAGCCAAACCCGCAACACTCATACTCAAATGATCTGGCAAAGTATAATCTAAACGTTCGCCCAAACTAGTGTTAAAAAAGCGGTTAATTATCCGAATACGAGGATTAAGCACCCGCGCTTGCATAACAATCCACAAATTTAAAGCGTCATCTCCTCCAGCAATAACTAAAGTATTAGCCTGCTGAATTCCTGCCGCTTTGAGGGTACTAGCTGCATGTAAATCGCCAATAATCACATCTCCAGCCCTTTCGCCAGAAATCGCTTGATGGTGAATACCAACAACTAACGCTCCCTGCTGTCTAAGCAAACGAAATATTTTATATCCGGTGCGTCCTAAACTACAAACAATGATTCTAGGTTTCATATAAAAGCAGCAAGATTAATACGAAAAGCTGCAAGATTCAAAGCGTTTATTCACATTCTTGATCGCACACACCCACAATAACTGTAGCCGAACGAACGATATTACAAAAAGGGAATTGGGAATTGGGGATTGGGCATTGCGAATAGTGAGGGGTTAGGAGTT
>CAYMZW010000371.1:0-7074 GCA_964395005.1 uncultured Rivularia sp. | reverse complement strand
GGTTCAAATACTGGTGCTGCTTCAATATCTTCCGGTAAAGGAAACTCATTAACAAGTTTCGCTATAACTTGAATTCTCTCAAAATTTGCCACAACTCCATCACGGTATTCGTCTGGTAAATTGAAATTTAGTAATGATGCTGCTTGGTTTACGTATTCGGTTGCGTTGAATTTTTTATTTATCATAGTAAATACCTATACTTTTTTACCAATTTACAATTATAGGAAACTTTGTAAGTAATTATTCTCTACAAACCAATTATCATCCAGCCACCAACGAACATTAAGCAACAAATATTCTAGAAGTAGAATTTAGAGAAATTGAACGCTCTCAACCTGTAAAATGGCAAGAAATTCTCCGACACCTAATTAGTATTAAACGCTAGTTTAATGGAAGAAAACCGCAACATCGGAAACAACAAAACATTATATCAATGACATTCAGGCTAAAGCTTTCATTGCTTTTCTAGAAGCTTTTAGCGCAGATCAAAAAATGGCTAGAAACAGTAAACGCAATCCGCGATCGTAAACCTTAAAAATACAAAAATTAGCCCACCTTGGTGGGCTTCGTTACTGTAGCCCTACTCTTACAGAGTAAAGGCGATTATTATAGCGAACCAGTATTTTAGCGGTTGCAAAAGTAAAAAACTGATGTGATAGCATTAATTGTTACTATCTAATTTTTATTATGTCAGAAACTCCTAAATTCGATTTCAGTCGCATAAGGCTTGGTAATGGGGCAGGTAAATATAAAGCTTCGGAAATAGCCCTTCCAAAAAACAATGTCCCAGATACTGTTAAAGCCTCGGAGGTAGAGGATAAAAAAACCGATACCGCAGATGAGGTTAAAGCCTCGGAGGTAGCCGATAAAAAAACCGATACCGCAGATGAGGTTAAAGCCTCGGAGGTAGAGGATAAAAAAACCGATACCGCAGATACATTTAAAACCTCGGGAACGGCTCTTCCGAAAATTAATACAGCAGATACATTTAAAGCCTCGGGAACGGCTCTTCCAAAAACTAATACAGCAGATACTGTTAAAGCTTATGAAGTAGCCACTCAAAAAATTAATACAGCAGATACAGTTAAAACCTCGGAAGTAGCCACTCAAAAAATCAACTCTTCCGAACAAAAAAATCTTCCAGAAGCCGCTAAGGAAATTCAAGAATTACTCGCACCATTAAAAGAAACTTACCCAACTAATTCTGCTTATGAAAAGCTAGTTTTCGTAAATAAATTTAGGGAAGAAATTAGAACAAATTTTCGCGTTCAGAAAGTAATTACCGACGGAGGAATGGAGTTAATTAAAATTCTCTGCCAGCCCTTAGATATTCCTGTTGAAATGGGTAAAAAATGGCTACAAACAGCACAGCATTATCAGTAAATCTTTAAAAACCTATCTTATCAAAACCTCACTCCGCCTAAAGACATCCTTCTCCTTATTAAGGAAACCTCACCCCGCCTAAAGGCACCCCTCTCCTTATTAAGGAGAGGGGGAAGGGGTGAGGTTTTTAACTGATAATTGAAACCGCTCCAGGCCCCAAAGGCAACTTCAACACAAACCAAATTACAAATAAAATAGCCCATCCGAGCAAAAACGCTACCGAATAAGGCAACATTAAAGAAATCAAAGTTCCAATTTTCAAACTTTTATCGTACCTTTGTCCGAATGCTACCACTACAGGAAAATAAGGCATTAAAGGAGTAATAATATTAGTAGAAGAATCGCCAATTCGATATGCAGCTTGTGTCAACTCTGGCGAATATCCCACTAACATAAACATCGGAATAAATATCGGTGCCATTATCGCCCATTTAGCTGAAGCAGAACCGACGAACAAGTTAATCAACATACTCACTACGATAAACATTAGCATCAGCGGTACGCCAGTAAATCCCGTCGCTTGCAGAAAATTGGCTCCGTTAACTGCCAAAATTAATCCTAAATTGCTCCAGCTAAAATAAGCAATAAATTGTGCGGAGATAAACGCCAAAGCAATGTAATAACCCATCGAAGCCATAGAATTGCCTAAAGCATTGGCAACATCTTTATCGTTTGTGATTCTTCCAGAAATTTTACCGTAAACGATTCCTGGAATTAGAAATTCTAAGGCAATAATGATAACTATACTGTCAATGAAAGGTGAAGGAATTATTGTAAACGTTTCTGGATTGCGTAAAATACCTTGTGGTGGCAAAACTAATGCCGCGATAAATGCTGCAAATATTAATAATGAAAAACCCGCCCAGCGCAAACCTTTTCTTTCCGATGCTGTTAGTGTTTGCATCGGTATATCTTCACCTTGATTATAAGTTCCTAAACGTGGTTCGATAATTTTTTCTGTCACAAACCAAGCTATTAAGGTAATAAAAAAAGTCGAAACTATCATGAAATAGTAATTTGCAGTAGCATTTACCTGATAGTCTGGTTTAATTACTTGTGCTGCCGTTTGAGATAATCCTGCAAGTAAAGGATCGAGGGGATTGATAATTAAATTAGCGCTATAACCGCCGGAAACCCCTGCGAAAGCGGCCGCAATTCCTGCGAGGGGGTGACGACGAAAAGCCAGAAAAATCACCGCACCCAACGGCACAAGTACTACATATCCAGCATCAGAAGCGATATTGCCCATAACACCAGCAAACACCACAACCGGACAAATAAACCTTCCCGGCGCAACCAATACTATTCGTCTTAATAATGCAGAAAGCAAACCTGTAGATTCAGCAACACCCACGCCCAACATCGCCACAAGTACTGTACCCAGAGGTTTAAATCCCGTAAAATTATTAACTGCCTCTGTGAATATCTTGCGTATATTTTCGGCGGTAAGTAGAGACACCGCAGCAATGCTTTTATCGTTGCTAGGATTGACTACCGATACATTTAGGGAAGCTGCGATCGCGCTAATTACAATAACTAATACCGATAGTATAAAAAATAGCGTAATCGGATCTGGTAGTTGATTGCCTATTTTTTCAATAAAAGCCAGAGATTTATCTATTAAATTAGGTTTATTTCGTTGAGTATGGTTTGTCATTAACAATTATCAATTACTACATTGATAATCAATTAAAGCACAGCACCCTACAACGCAAATATGCTAGTTGTGCAAGTCCTATTTATAATCAAGCCATTTAAATATTATTCTAGTTGGTCAACATTATTTGTTACTGAATGCCAAATAATTTGAGACAACCGAAAAGATATCTGATTCCTTTAGTCTAATTAATTCTGGAAAAATAAAGATAAATCCAACAAAAAATAACTGCATAAGCTTTGAAGAACTACATCTACTTATGAGTGTAGAACATCAAGAGAATAGTTAATAAAAGCTAAGTTTTCCTGTTTATATTAGCCTTAAATATCAGGATTTATCAATTTGATAAATTATATTATCTATTTTTTATGATAGTTTTACCAAATTTATTCATCTAAAACTATAAGTATATATTTCACCAAGGAGTCATCAATGCAAGCACAAACTATGATTACTTTTGCTAATGCTGTTTTATTAATTGCAAGCACAAGTTTACCTGGATTTTCTTACCCAAAGCATAAGCAAGTAATATTCGATTATTATGAATGTGTAAAAGATATTCATAATGAAAAGATAATAGATGATTGCTCGATAATTACAGATGTTTTCGACTTTGATGTATATCAAAAAATCAATTTAACTGATAACATTGCATAAAGAAATTATCCCAATTTAATTAACTTATCCATGCAACCGCATAAGTTGAGAATAACTAAACATACATTCTGAATAACGGCTTACCTTTTGCTGAAACAGGTTTCAACCTTGCTAGCTGGACGAGAAATAGGAATTTGATTGATTGTCAAATCTTGATTTTGCTTAAATTCCCAAGTATAGCTATTTAGCAGATTGGAAATAAAAATCTTAATTACTGTATAAGTAACTTCTTTCCCTATACATTCTCGTACACCACCCCCAAATGGTATGTAGCAAAGAGGTTTCTTTTTGTCTTCAGCATTGCTGGAATTAAATCTATCTGGATTAAATGTCTGTGGTTCCTTGTATATTTCAGGATCTTGCAGAACTGGAGAAATTAAATAGATTAAATTCCATCCTTTAGGAATTCTCCATCCTTGAAAAGAACAATCCTTAACAACTTTTCGTAATCCAGCACTGACGGGTGGTGCTTGACGGAGTACCTCTTTAGTTACTTGTTCTAGATAAGTCATTTTCTTTAATTTAGCTAAAGAAAGTGGTTCTGATTTATCTAATTTTTGTTGTTCCATCTGAAGCAATTCTAAAATGTTTGGATGTTGTGCCACTAACATCAAAAAAGAAGTTAAAGCGGACGCTATTTCCATGCGTCCCAAAAATAATAAATTTATTATTTGTTCTTTATATTCTAGGAAACTTAATTGATTTTCTATTTGTTTTTCTACTGTCAGTAATATACCTAAAATATCCGAACCAAAGTTATTGGATTGCTGACGATTGGAAATTATTTCATCCAATTTAGAAAATATTTTTTTCTTTCCTTCTAAAGCATAAGTAAATTTTGTCTGAGGTAAAGGTAACGGAATAGTAAATAAACCCTTAGCCATATATTTTAAATCATTACCTATGTCGCTTGTTGAGCTAGATTCTATCCCTACTAATAGCTTTAATAATAAGTCTAAGCAAAAATTGTTAAATTCAGAATATAAGTCGATATAATCATAATTTATCCATTTTTCTAAATAGCTTTGACTAATTAAATCAATAGTATTGATATACTCCTCTAAAACATTACCTTTAAGAGCCTTAGTTAACAACTTTCTTCTTTCTTTATGCTTATCCCCTGTTAGGGCTCCAACATGAGTTTGACCGAATATTATTTTACCAGTGGGCAAAGTAGTATTAGTAAAAAATTTATTTTCATACGTTAAAACAAACTTTACTGATTCATATCCTTGCATAACAATAAATTTTTGACCTAAAATTTTAGCTTTATAGATTTCCCCATAATTTTGATCGATAAATTCTAGATTATTGATAGATTGTTCTGTAAATATTTTAATTTTACCAATTATTGGCAGCCCAAAATCACCAGGAGGTAAAGGCAAAGATTTCACATTACTAGTAATATCCATAGTTACTCTATTCTTCTAAATGTATTTACTTGAATATTATCTTACTACTGAAGTACTAAAAACTAAACGTGAGATATTAGCAGTGTCACTATTCACGCCAAGAAAAACAGCAGAATTGTCTAGTGCCAAATAATAAGTTCCATTTGCCTCACGTGGAACTAATCCCCATTGCTAAAATCCCTAAAATTTTATCTATATCTCTTAAATAATATTCAGATAAATCAATATTAATAACATTTTCTTCTAGTTTTAAAAATCTCCAGTTTGTTCCGGTAGTTACGGTACCATAAATCGCCGTAATTTCATTTTTAGAGCGTTCGTTAAAAATTTTTGCTGCGATCATTTCTGCTACGCATTGCCCTAAACCAGCGTTAATATTTTCTTTTTTTGCTTCCACTAAGGTTACAACTGGCGCACTTATGAATAATTGCTCTGGAGAATCGCTAATTATAAAATCACAAACTCCTGTTAAACCATTTTCTGATTCAACATTAAATTCAACTCCTGAAAAAATATTTATCTTATCCTGTAATTGCTTTCTAAGCTCAATTAAAATCGGAGAAATAATTAATTCAGATCGAGCTTTTTCACTATTGCTAGCCAAAGCCAAAGGAAGATTATATGCAATTGTTTCCGTTAATAAAATACTTGGCTTTAAATTTGGTGTATCTATAAATAAATCAACTTTTTCATTTGTCGTCAAATCAAATATATCTTTAACTTTTGCTAACGTAAATTTGCTGTAAGATGTAGGGATATCATTAATAAACATATTCTTCAACATAAACATTAATTACAACTGTATAAATTGAAGTTTAGTCTATTTTAATAGACTTATGCTATGAGCCAGGGGTTTGCAACCCCTGGTGGATCTACAAACTTAATTTTACCCTTTACCCTTCCTCAATTGTTTACAATTCCAAAACCCAAATATTAACCAAAAAGCTAAAATTACTGATGTAAATAACAGCATTGGAATCGAACCATATCTAACAATTAAAGCAGGAGCAGCAGCAGTAAATAAACCTCCTCCTAAAATTGGTTCAAATAATAATTGTTTGTAAGCAAAACATTCAAAAGCTCCTGTACGATTATCAGGATCTACCATTCTTAAAAGTAAAATACCAGTAGCAGTAACTCCCATCGATTGCCCTAAATCGCCTAAACCTCTTTCATTTGGAAAATAAGGAATCAAACGCGGTGCTAAAAATACATATACGCAAACATTCCACAAAATACCACCAACAGCCAAAATTAACAAAGGAACTAAATTTGCACCTAAAGCAGTTAAAGAAATACTAGCCAAAGCCGTGACAATCGTTACATCCAAAGCCAATCCGCCGATACGCTCCATCAAAGGGCGACTAACCATGTAGCTGCGATTTGTACGCATTAAAAGCAGCTGTACCAAAATCCCGCCAATTAATGCCATTGGAAATAACGGTACGAAAGCAATCAACTTTAACCCGCCTCCGCTTCCCCAAGTAATTGATTCAATAAATCCTAAAGCCTGTAAAATTAACCAGCCAATAGCAACGGCTAATCCCACAAAACCAAAGTTAAGCGATATGGGATCGATGAGCAAATCCTTAAATAATCTATCTCTAGCAGCCCTGACGGATGGATTTTCTTGTGTATGAGTATGAATGCTATCTTCGTTAATACCTAAACTAATATCATCTCGACTTTGTACTTGAATTCTTCCGGTGCGTCTTCCCCAATCTATTAGCCAAGTACCGATAATGATCCCCGAAACCAATCCTATCGTTGCTAAAGTCAAAGATAAATCGGCAGCTTCAGCAAATCCCAATTCACTAAAAGTATCCGCCATCCCTGCTGAAGTACCATGCCCTCCTTCAAAAGCAACTTCAATTAACGAAGCTGCAATGGGAGGTAATTTGAAAATTGGTGTTAATACTGTAATTCCTAGTATCAAACCGATAACGTATTGTCCCCATCCCAATA
>CAYMZW010000370.1:0-7084 GCA_964395005.1 uncultured Rivularia sp. | reverse complement strand
TAACTCCTAACTCCTAACTCCTAACTCCTAACTCCTAACTCCTAACTGTTCACTGGTGACTGTTCACTGATATCCTTATTTCCTGTTGGCTAACAACTAACAACTAACAACTAATAACTAATAATGATTAATGATTTAGCGGAGCAACTTTTGGAAGTCGCGATTGATGCTGGTGCGAGTGATGCGGAGGTTTATCAGTCGCGATCGCTTTCTAAGCCTGTGTTTTTTGAGGCAAATCGTCTCAAACAGCTTGAAAGCAATCAAAGTACGGGAACTGCTTTGCGGTTATGGTATAAAGGTTGTCCGGGACTTACTGTAGCAAATGGCCCTGTGGAAGCTGGGATAATGGTTGAACGGGCTATTGCTTTGAGTAAGTTAAATCAGCCTGAAGAAAGTAAATTAAGTGGTAGCTCTCAAGTTGTTTATCCGAATTTGGGTGAAGATGTACCACCAGAAACGTTGGTGGAGTGGGGTAAGCAAACTATCGCTTTGATTCGCGATGTCTATCCAGATGCAATCTGTAATGGTGATTGGGAATGCGATGTTGAAACTACTAGGTTGGTAAATACTAAGGGCTTGGATTCTCACTATACCGATACTACTCTTAGCTGCTATACTTCGGCGGAGTGGGTGCGTGGAGATGATTTTTTGAGTGTTGCTGATGGGCAAACTGAACGAGGAAAACTCAATCCGGATCGGTTAGCTCAACAAATTTTACAGCGTTTGGATTGGGCGCAATCAAATGTAGAATCACCATTCACACGGGTTCCGGTTTTATTTACGTCTAAAGCTGCTGATATGCTTTGGGGCACTTTGCAAGCTGCACTCAACGGTAAACGAGTGTTGGAAGGAGCTTCTCCTTGGGCCGAACGTATAGATAAACCAGTGATTTCCCCCGAACTTACACTTTACCAAGATCCTACGGCAGGACCTTACAGTTGCCCTTTTGATGATGAAGGTACGCCTACGGAAAATTTAGTTTTTATTAAAAATGGAATATTACAAAATTTTTATTGCGATCGCGCTACGGGGAATCAGTTGGGAATAAATACTACTGGTAATGGTTTTCGCCCTAGTTTAAGTAGTTACCCTACTCCGGGATTATTTAATTTTTTGATAAAACCTGGAAGTGGAAGCTTGCAAGAATTAATTAAAGAAATGGATAACGGTTTGATTGTAGACCAGATGCTGGGTGGAGCTGGAGGTATTTCTGGCGATTTTTCGATCAATATTGATTTAGGCTATCGCGTTCAAAATGGTCAAGTTATCGGACGTGTCAAAGATACGATGGTATCTGGCAATATTTATACCGCGTTAAAACAGTTAATTAAACTCGGTGGTGATGCTGATTGGAATGGCTCTTGTTACACTCCATCTTTAATAGTTGATGGATTATCTAGTACTGGGAAAAATAGTTCGTAAAAAAATTAGTACAAAATTTTTAATATTTGGTAAGGGTAGGGAATAGGGAGTAGGGAGTAGGGAGTAGGGAGTAGGGAGTAGGGAGTAGTGAGTCGCTAGTAGAAAGTTATAAACTGATTTTTGGTTTATTGGTTTTTTGTTTAATTAACTTAGACGCGGGCGATCGCTCGCCATTTTGTGTTGACGATTACCGAGGTTGAATGTAGTTATAAATAATGAATATGCCTTTTTACATATAAAGGTACAAGTTTTTTAAGGTTACAAAATATTAATTAATTTGTTATTTATCAACTATTTTTATTCATACAAGAAGATAATATTGATTGATATTACTACTATAAAAATTGTTGGAGAGCATTCTTATTTGCTAATAGTTAACAATCATAACTGTTCTCACTGATTCAAAATATTTCTTAGTTTTCAGCATAAATAGCTAATAAACAAGCAAATATAGCTATTTTTCTGTAATAAACATTAAACAATGTAATAAATATATATTCTGAGAATTGTGAATTAGCAATGCCCAATTCCCTTCGGCCCAATTCTCAATTCTCAATTCACTATGCCGCAATATGTTTCTCAATAAGTACTTTCGTAATTTTTGGCAGCCAAGAAGAGGTTTAGCAATTGCAGAAGCTTGCGTGATTGGAGTAGTTGCGGCTTTATCTGCGATATTTCTGAGGTTTAGCTCTGGATTCTTGGGAACGTTTCGAGTCAGCACTTCCTATGTAATGCCAGCGTTTTTAGCTTTACCGTTAATTGGGGCTAGTTTTGGCTTTTTAGCTGGCTTTTTGGTAGATAGGTTTGCACCGGAGGCTTCAGGTAGCGGTATTCCTCAAGTAAAAGCTTCTTTAGCTAACATACCCATCAGATTATCTTGGCGAGTAGCTGCTGTAAAGCTGGTTAGCGCTGTACTTACATTGGGTTCGGGAATGACTTTGGGAAGACAAGGCCCCACCGTTCATGTTGGTGCAGCTTTAGCAGCAGGAATGAGTCGGGTGTTTCCTACTTCTCCAGATCATCGAAGACAAATGATCGCTGCGGGTGCCGGTGCGGGGTTAGCAGCAGCTTTCAATGCTCCAATTACAGGTATATTATTCGTTGTAGAAGAATTACTGCAAGATTTATCGGGAATAACTCTGGGAACAGCTATAATCGCTTCGTTTATTGGAGGAGTGCTTTCTCGGCTTTTAGGTGGTAGAAGTTTGCAACTCAACCTAGAATTAATCGAGTCGCAAAGCAGTTTTACAATTACAGAACTTCCTTTTTACTTACTTTTAGGTATTCTGGCTGGTTTACTAGCTGCATTATTTCGCCAAGGTTTAATTCAAAGTCTTCAATATTATCGTAAATTAGGCATAAGTTTACCTTTGAGACTAGCTTTAGCTGGCTTAATTTCTGGCATCACCATTGCCGTACTACCCGATAATTTCCGTAATAATACTGGTTTAAGAGAATTTATCATTACTGGTGATTTAAGCGTTTACAGAGTTGGGCTAGTATTTATAGCTCAATTTATGCTGACATTAGTAGCATTTGGTTCGGGAGCGCCGGGAGGATTGTTTGCTCCGAGTCTTATATTAGGTTCTTGTTTGGGATACTTGGTTGGGTTTGTCGAATATCAAATTTTGGGGATAAGTTCGCCTAATACTTACGCTTTGGTGGGAATGGGAGCATTTTTTAGTGGCGTTTCTAAAGTACCCATCACGGCAATTATGATTATTTTTGAAATAACTACAGACTTCAATCTGGTATTGCCTTTGATGATTGGCTCTGTAACGTCTTATCTAATCGCCGATAAATTAATACCGGGTTCGCTGTATGCCAAACTTTTACAGCTTAACGGTATTGATATTGATGCAGAAAATTCTATCGATGGCAGAATTACGCAATTAACCGCTAATGAAGTTATGCAACGTCGAGTAGAAACCCTGCGATCGCAAATGACTGTCGATGAAGCTATACAGGCATTTTCTCATTCTACACAACGTGGTTTTCCCGTATTAGAAAATAATGAATTAGTCGGAATTATTACCCAAAGCGATTTAATGAAAATACGGGAAGGTAAGTTATCTAGAAATGCACCTGTAAAAGAAATTATGACACTGCATCCTATAACTATTAGTACCAATTATAATTTAGGCAACGTATTATATTTATTAAACCGACATCAAATTAGTAGATTGCCAGTTTTACAAGGGCATAGATTAGTGGGAATGATTAGTCGGGGGGATATTATTCGAGCCGAAGCAAACCACCTCAACTGCGAAAGCTTTCCCAATCAACCGAAAATAAAACCTTCCTACACAGTTTATCAAACCAAATCACCCAGTATCGGACGGGGAAGATTATTAGTTTTACTAGCCAACCCCGAAACCGCAGACACGCTATTGCAGATGGCAGCGCAAATTGCTAAATACAACCGCTACGAAATTGAATGTTTGCAGGTAATTACTATTTCTCGTCATAATAATCCAGCAGAAACTCCCGTAAAAACCTCACCAAGTCGGCAGCTGCTGTTATCTGCGGAAATTATGGGTAAAAAATGGAATATCGCCGTGCATACACAAATAAAAGTTGCTCATGACGTTGCAAGTGCAACATTAGATGTCATCAAAGAGCGGCATATAGATACAGTTTTAATGGGATGGAAAGGTAGTACTAATACTCCCGGTCGCATTTTTGGTAATGTTGTAGATACTATAATCCGTCAAGCTACCTCTGAGTTGCTATTAGTAAGGTTGGGAAAATCTCCTAACCCCGTAAATTTTAACCGCTGTTTAGTGCCAATGGCTGGTGGCCCCAACTCAAAAATTGCCCTTAAATTATTACCTGCTTTAGTCACTTCCAATCAAAAATTAGAAATTTGTCTCACACAAGTTTTTTCTCCATCTAAAAACCAAACGGATACAAAAGGATTGAAAGCAGCCAAACATTTGCTTGTTAATAGATACAAATTATCCAATAAAGTAGAAGTCACTCCAATAGAAGCAACTTCCGTATCTGAAGGGATAATTAACTTAGTAAAAAGTGAAGGTTTCGATTTAGTCGTTTTAGGTGCTTCTGGTGAAAGAATGTTACAGCAAGCTATTAACGGCAATATTCCAGAAACAATAGCATCCGGCGTTGATTGTACTGTGATTTTAGTTAGAGGAATGAGCAGCGAGCAGTGAACAGTTAGGAGTTAGGAGTTAGGAGTGAGGAGTTAATCAACAATTATCCGTGGAATCAGTGTAATCCATTTAATCCGTGTTCGGAGTTAGGAGTTTTATCCAAAGGGTGTGGATCGTAAATTAATAGCGTTTTAATTATTCCAATTTATAAATTCAAAATTTAAGTCAAGTTCTTTATTAAGTGCATAAGTTGATCCAACTTCAACCTATAACCTATTAATAAGAAAGGGTAGTTGGCAATTTATTGCTTAATATCCGCTTAATGACTAACATCATAAAATGAATATTTTGTCAAATTATTAGTTTTATACTTATATCCAGTAAAACTAAATTTATTATTTTATTATTGGGGTTAAACACTACTACAATCTCTAAGAATAGTAAGTACGCACAAATCCACTGTTGCAAATCTACATGAATCAATGTGAGGAACTGCAAAAAATACTCGATTTTCTAGAGGAGAAGATATTGCACCTGCGGATGGCTAAGGTAACACAAACAGATGCTTTAGCGATATTTAAAGTGGAAAAGGATATTGAAAAAGCAGAAGCAGAACGGGATAAGATAAAACAAGAAATTGAAAATCAAAATATATCAAATACTAGTTGCGATTTATATCATGCTTTATTAAAACTTGGTTATCGCGAACAAGTACTCTCATTCAAAAAATTTCTCAAAGCACAATCTATTGGAACTTTCCTACTCCACGGTTCCCCAGATTACGGACAGCGTTGGTTATTGAATCGATTAATTACTCAACATATTCGTCACGGTACTACGGGTAAGTTGATACGAGTTCAACTCAACCGCATAGGGCGCAGAAGGGATATTACTGCTTTATGGCGAGAATTAGGGGGTAGAGTCGGTAAGCTAGGAAAACACCCCACACCCTCAGAGGTTGTTGAGCAAGTTTATGGCTGGTGGCAAACTCAAAATGTGATTTTGGTTTTTCACGATGTCGATTGTATGCCCCAAGAGTATTTACAGGAGCTAATTCAGGAGTTTTGGCTACCATTAGCAAATCAAGCCCGAAAAGTTGTATCTGAGTATCAATTACTGATGTTTTTGGTCGATTATGAAGGTTATATGGGTACGGATAATACCTTGTTTGTAGAAAAATTAGAGCCTAGTTGGGAACCGAAAATTCCCATAAAATTACCATCCATTACTCAATTTGGCGATCGCACTTTAAATGATTGGATTGAAACGGTAGAAATTGAATTCGATCGATTGCCTCTTGTAGAAGCAATTAATAATGCAGAGGATGAATTAGTTCAAAAAATTTTAGACAACAGTGATAATGGGGTTCCAGAACTTGCAATGTTAGAAATTTGTCACCTGTGTAACTGTAACTGGTATGAAGAGAAAGACAGATGGCTGAAATACTAAGTCACAACCAATTTGAATATACGGGGAAGGTGCAACCCCAGTGGGGTGAACCAGATGCTAACGGGCAGTTACTGTATCCTTATTTACCCGATGAAGAATTAATCGAAGCTGTAAACTTGGCTATTTTCCTGGAACGTCCTTTACTGCTCAAGGGGGAACCTGGATGTGGTAAAACTCGGTTAGCTACTGCTGTTGCTTATGAATTAGGTTTACCTTTAGAAACTTGGTACATCAAATCTACCACTCAAGCAAAAGATGGTTTGTATAGCTATGATGCGGTGACTAGATTGCGGGATGCTCAACTTGCTGCCGCAGGTAGAATAATTAAAGATGAAGATATTCCCCGAATTAGCGATTCCGCTACATACGTAAAATGGGGGCCATTAGGACGTGCTTTTCAGAATAACCAGCGCACGGTGGTGTTGATTGACGAAATTGATAAAGCTGACATTGATTTCCCCAACGATTTGTTATTGGAACTTGACCAGCAAAAGTTTATTGTTGATGAAACAGGAGAAGAAGTTACAGCAAAAGCACCACCGATAGTTTTTATTACCAGCAATGACGAGAAAGATTTACCAGATGCTTTTTTGAGGAGGTGCTTATTTCACTATGTGGAATTTCCTACTCCCGAAAGGTTGATAGAAATTATTAATAGTCATTTTCCCGATTCCCAGCAGCAGTTAATAGCTAAAGCGGTAATTCGTTTTTTGAAATTGCGGGATGAGATGGGGAAAGATAAAGGAGAAGCGGGGAAGAAGGTTAGTACTAGTGAATTAATTGATTGGTTTAAGGTTCTAAAAAGATATCCAGAAGATGAGATTTTAGTAAAACTGGATGGTAAATTGCCTTATGCGGGGGTGTTGTTGAAGACTTGGCAAGATCATGTTCGTTATTTGAGGAAGTCGTGATGAAAACCTCACCCCGCCTAACGGCACCCCTCTCCTTGTCAAGGAGAAGGGATGGAGGTACTGCGCCACGAACCCCTCTCCTTATTAAGGAGAAGGGATGGGGTGAGGTTTTAAAGATGTTATGGCTGTGGAGGTTGGAAGAAGAGTTATGAATACAAACGAATTACCTCTACAAGAACTCTTCACCAA
>CAYMZW010000369.1:0-7104 GCA_964395005.1 uncultured Rivularia sp. | reverse complement strand
ATTCCTTCAGAAAATGTCATTTCGTTCCAAATGAAGGGAAAAAGGTTTATTACACTTCTTATATGAAATAGCTGTATAAACTTTTTTATAAGCTGCAAAAGCGTTCATGAATAAACCCGGTTTTTCGATCAAACCGGGTTTACGTATAGAATTTATGGTGTTAACGCATTTATTTGAAGAAGATTACCCATCATTTTTAAACAACGATAGTTAGCGGCAATTGCTGAAGGTAAATGTCGGAAATACATTGTACTGCAAGTTATATTCTTCGCAGACTTGCGCCAATATCAAAGCAATTTTTGGATAATGTATGCTGCAAAACTGAGAAAATAAAAAGCGTCTAACTATCTCGATCTTAAAACCTTCCGTTTCCTTGAACAATATGTTTAAGCGTAGTCAAACTTTCTAAGCCAATTAATCCCCTACGATGTCCTTTTTGATTGGACATTCCTAAAAATACCGCATCTCCCCATAATGGATTTCTACTAAAACGCGGAGAAGCATTGATATATGTAGAAGCGCTATTTACGCCTAAAGCAAACTGCCTGCTTTCTTGATAAGATTCAGTAACAATACAGTCGGCGTGTCCGCTACTGTAGCGATTAATCCAACTAATCGCCGTATCTAAATTATCTACAAGTTTGAATGCAACTGTTTTAGTGAAATAAGCACTTCCCCATTCACTATCTTTGACTAGTTGCAATTGAGGAAATGATTCTGCTAACTCATCATCTCCCCTTAACAAAAAACCCTTTTCCTGCAAACTTTTTAATAAAGTACCGAATGAAGACGATACAGTTTGCCGATTAATTAAAACCTTTTCAATCGCATTTACAGGATCTGGAGAACTTGCATGACTTTCAACGATCATCCAGCGCACCATATCCACCAAGCTACCATTTGGCGACCAGTATAGATAGCAATTACCCATAGCCGATTTTAAAACTGGTGCTGTAGATTGGCGTACTACCCGTTGAATCAAACTAGTTCGTCCGTAAGGAATCACTAAATTTAAATAATGCTCCTGAGTAACTAATTCCTGAATCAACGTACCATGTTCTCCAGTTACCAATTCTACTGAACCTAAAGGTAATCCGGCTTCAGCAACAGCCATTTGTAATACTCCAGCAATCGCTGCATTAGAATGAGTTGCTTCCGTGCTTCCTTTAAGAATAATACTATTGCCACTTTTGATACATAAACCTGCGGCAATAGCTCCTAACTCCGGGAATGCTTCATAAATAAATGCGATTACGCCCAAAGGTGTTGATTGAGAATAACTTTGTTCTTCACCAAGCTGGTAATCAGCAGTTCTCATTCGCCGCAGTGGATCTGATAACCCCTCCAATCGTTGCAAAATTCTTACCGTTGAATCCAAACGTTCCGGAGTTAACTTTAGCCAATCCAAAACTAAATCTGGTACCGCCATTTCCCGGCAAGCTTCCAGATCCAGAGTATTAGCTTCTAAAATATCGTCAAACGAGCGTTCTAACGCCTCAGCCATCGCCATTAAAGCGCGGCTGCGCTGCGCTCCTTTAGTGATACCTAATTTTAGAGCAGCACCGTGCGCCCGTTTGGCGATACGCAAAGCGTCGCCTTCTATCGCAATCGGTTGAAAATTTTCAGCAAAAGCATCCACAGTAATAATCAGCGCCTTAACGTCTGTAGGTGAGCCAAACCATAAGTGCTGGCAAAATAGCCAATAACACCGCTACTAGTGCCCAAGTAATAATCCCAGGCCCACTGGCTAAACGCAATGCTAACGGTAGCCATATAATCACTAGCACGAAAATAATACCTAGCGCTACTGGTAAATAACTTTCTCTTAGACGTGGATGAACAACTTTCCATCCATTTCCAGTCCAGCGCCAAGCTCGTTTATAAGGATAAGTCGTAGAAAGCTGCTCTAATACGCGAGCATTTTCCTGCACTACAAATATCTGCTGACAGCGATCGCAACCAAAGGCTTCTGTCAGGGTAATCGGAATTAAGCGTCCCCTACGGCGACAGGGGCAGGGGTATTCGTTGTTGAAATCGATTTTTTCAGGCTTTTGTGGTTGCACTATACGGCTCTTTTTACAAGATCGCAGTTTACGGTCGAGGAATGTTTTTAATATCCTCTATAATTTACTATTCACAGAAAACTGTTTGATACCGCAATTCTCTGCTCATAAATAATTTAAAATAAGCGAGCAATTTACCCACTAAAATTTATTTATATCATCAACTGTTGAAAGGATTACTCTTTCTATATACATATTTTTAATTACATAGCAATAATTGTTTAATCCTCAATCGTAAACACCATATTCAACAAGCAAAACCCTACACTTTTACCATCATCCAGTGTAATCCATCCCACCGAAAACAGAACGTTTATTTTTAATAAATGTAATTTTTTTCAAAATATTGATAAAATTGATAAACAAACAAAAATGCAGGAAGTTAATTTTCCTGCATTCTTTAAATTATTAATTTTATAAGCGGGTGACGCGATTCGAACGCGCGACATTCACCTTGGCAAGGTGACGCTCTACCACTGAGCTACACCCGCATTTAATTGCTAAATAACAATATCTCATATGACTTTTAAATTGTCAACCCTTTTTTTGAAAATGGGTAATTGGTAATGGGCATTGGGCATTGGGCATTGGGCATTGGGCATTGGATATAGAGTAATCAAAAACTCCTAACTCCTAACTCCTAACTTATAACTCCTAACTTATAACTCCTAACTCCCTACTCCCTACTCCCTACTCCCTACTCCCTACTCCCTACTCCCATTCTTACGCTTTCTCTTCGGATTCGGCTGGTAGGTTGTTTAAAGTTGCGCTTTTGAGAGAGCCAGCTAAGGCTGCGGAGTTGGATGAATACTGCTGTACGCTGGGACGTAATTGACGCATTAAACTAGCCATTTCCAACGCATTCATTGCGTAATCCCAACCGTGATTGCTTTTGATTCCCGCTCTTTCCAAAGCTTGCTGCATGGTATCGGTTGTCAAAACACCAAATACCACTGGTACACCTGTCTGAAAAGCTGCTGCGGAAATTCCTTTGGCAACTTCTGCCGATACGTAGTCAAAATGTGGTGTTTGTCCTTTGATTACCGCACCCAAACAGATGATTGCATCGTATTTACCCGATATTGCTAATTGTCTGGCTACCAAAGGTACTTCAAAACTTCCCGGTACCCAAACGTAATCAACTTGAGAGCCGTGGGGATTAACATCAATACCGTGACGCTTCAAACAATCTTGACATCCTTCTAATAACTTTGTAGTTACTAAATCATTAAATCTACCAATTACTAATGCAAAACGTAAGGGTTCGGTTTGAGCAAAAGTTCCCTCGAAAACAGCCATAATTACCTCTTTTAATCAGTTATCAGTTATCAGTGAACAGTTATCAGTGAGCAGTTATCAGTATTTACCTAAAAATAGGGTTTGTCGGTTAGTAGTAAACAGTAGTTTAGATTTTTCTAATTGGTTCGGATTTTTTAATGTAATAAAACGGAACGCAACCCATCGCATTACTAAGAATTACAATATTAATTCAGATGGTCAAATATCATACATCATAAATGAAGTTACTTTAACTGTTCACTGTTCACTGTTCACTGTTCACTGTTAATTGCTCACTGGTAACTGATAACTGCTCACTGCTCACTGCTCACTGCTCACTGAAAAAGAGCAGAAGATTACCTACGGGTGGTATTCCTCTGCTCCTATGCTATTTATCAAATTCTGCTTTAAGCGATGGCTTAAACAACGAAAAAGTTTAAAATGCCTACTACTACTACTAAAGCAAACCAAGCCGCAGAGCCAATCCACAGAAATCTCTTGGATTCAACCCAGGTTTGAGGAGTAGCATAAGCAACGGGAACGCCAACTACCATTACGAAAGATAAAGCAACTAGAGCTATTAAAGCAATTTGGAATAGGATGGTCATTTTTCTTTTCTCTTAGACGGAAAGTTCTAAAAATCTATATTCTCTACAACTAATGTACAGTATTGTTGTTAGATTCCAGACACTCTACTAGTTTAGATTTTCGGCGCTACTTGCTGCAAGGGGATAAGGAAGGTTTTGGATTTATGATATCTGGCGGTTGAAATCGCTACTACACAAGCTAAACCCCTCGGGGTTCACTAGTTTGGGGGACCCAAACCGATACCCCCAACTAGATTCACCACCTCCGTGGGTTATGCAAAATTGTTACGTACACTTTGTACCCATTGCCTAAATTCTTTGATTCTGGCATTTTCACCTTTGTGGGAATCTAACTGCATAAATCTGACTAATCCCTTTACCGGAAACGAACCAAAAGCTAAACTAGTTTCTGATTCTATATAACCCGTATTTGTAAGAATATTAATTGTTAGCTTTCCTTCTGAATATCGCCAAACTTCCGGTACTTTTAATTCAAAATAAACTGCCATCTTATCAATTGATGAACTTGTTAAATCAATTTCAATTGCTAAATCGGGAGGAGGATCGATTTTTAAGTCAATATTTAATTTATCGCGTACTGCGGCTTCATTTTGAATATAAAAACATTCATCAGCTTCTTTGCCAGCAGCTTTCGGTTTTGAACGCCAAGTTGATGATTTTAAACCTCTAATTTCTAATCCTAATTCTTCTGTTAATACGGCTATTAATCTACCAAGAGTCCAGCTATAAGTCTCATGTTCTGGTAGAGGTGTCATAAGTTCCAAAGTCCCATGATAATAGGTGATGCGAAGCTGGGGATGTTCTGCAAAAGCTGACAAAATTATCTCATAAGTTTCCCAACTGACACCGTAAAGAACAATATGAGAACCTTCAACTGGAGGTGTGGGTGCTGCTAAAATTTGAGTCATGATGTTAGTAAATTACTATAGCTACCAAATCATCTGTAAATCCAACACGAAACCCGGTAAAACATCCTCACCTGACAAACTATCAGGATTATCTAATATTTCTACTTCTTTGCCAATGCGATAAACTTCAACTTGTCTATTTTTACGATTAATCAACCAACCCAAGCGTACACCATTATTTTTATATTCTTCCATCTTTTGTTGAGTTGTTTTCAAACTATCGCTGGGTGAAAGTAATTCGATAACAAAATCTGGAGCAACAGGTAAAAATTTCGTTTTTTGTTCGGTGGTTAATTCATTCCACCGTGATAATTTTACCCAAGAAGCATCGGGAGAGCGATCGGCACCATTAGGAAGTTTAAAGCCACCGGAGGAATCAAACACAATTCCAAGGTTGTTTTTTTGATTCCAAATCCATAATTGAGCAGTTAACCCTGCATTACGATTACTGCTTTCTCCTCCAACTGGTGGCATAATTACGATTTCCCCGGTAGCATTGCGTTCAAATCTTAAGTTTCGATTTGTTTGACACAGCAAAAAAAATTGCTCGTCTGTTAAATCAATAATTGAGTTGAAATCTACTGTTAAAGCTTGCATGATATTAAACAAATAGATTATACGTATAACTTTCATTGTAAGTTGGTTTCGATTTCCCTCTGCCCCCTGTTGACTCCAAACCTTCTATCTTGTAAACTAAAATCGACCAATCGGTCTTAAACGAAAAGATGTCCAAAGGTGAAGAAACCAAGGAAAGAATATTGCATCAAGCGGCGGGATTGTTTAACACTCGCGGCTATGCTGGTGCGTCTATTTCGGACATCATGCAGGTGACGGGATTAAAGAAGGGAGGAATTTATAACCATTTCCAAAGTAAAGATGATTTAGCATTACAAGCCTTTGATTATGCAGTTGACTTAATTAAGCAGCGTTATCGAGGTGCCTTGAAAAATAAACGTCATGCAGTTGAGCGCTTGCAAGGAATTATCAGCGTATTTCAGGCAAATATTGATAATCCGGCAATCGAAGGAGGATGTCCCCTTTTAAATACTGCGGTGGAAAGCGATGATGCTCATCCAGTTTTACGCAAACGCGCTCAAACGGTAATGGATTCTTGGCGAGATATGGTTTGCAAAGTTATCCAAAAAGGAATCGCCAGAGGTGAAATTCGTCCGGAAGTAAACCCCGATGAAGTTGCAACGGTGATGATTACACTGCTTGAAGGTGCGGTAATGATGAGCAAATTGTATGATGATTCCATTCACCTCGAAAGAGCAATTAACCATTTGAATCATTATATTAAGGTTGAGTTGCAAGCTTGAAAAATCGGTAATGACAAAAGAGCTATATTTTTTTTAACTAAAACAGACCGATTGGTCTTGATAATTATAAATAAAAAACAAACCATTCGTCGTTAAAATCTAAAATGCTATTAACTCGCCCATTAGAAGTAGAAATTCCAATCAAAGTACAAACATACGATATTGATTTTGCGGGAGTAGTTAGCAATATCGTTTATATTCGATGGCTAGAAGATTTACGTGTAAAGTTCTTAGATGTACATTTACCTCTTGAAGAACAAATGCAGCAAGGTAATATTCCTTTTCTATCTAAGACTCAAATTGAATATAAAAAACCAGTCAGACTTTTTGATAATGTAATTTCCAAAATGTGGATGAGTAATTTAGGAAAAGTAAAATGGACTTTGTCAGCAGAATTTATATCTAATAATCAAATCGCTGCAACGGCTATTCAAATAGGTGCTTTTATAGATTCAAAGAATAATCGTCCAGCAAAATTACCAGAAGAGTTATTACAAAAGTATTCACAATGTTAAACAATCAAAAATCATTCCGTTTAATCACGATTCCTGTTAGTCATTACTGCGAAAAAGTCAGATGGGCACTTGATTACTTGAAATTACCATATGTAGAAGAAGCACATATGCCACCTTTCTATAAATTGGCAACAACGAAAGCAGGAGGTGAAACTGTTCCCGTACTTATTACTGAAAATGGTAATTTTACAGATTCAACTGATATTCTAAAATATTTAGATTCGATTGTATCTAATGACCTAAAACTATATCCTACAGATTCTCAACAGCGTCAACAAGTTGAAGAATTAGAAGAATTATTTGACGAAAAATTAGGTACTGCTGTAAGAAGCTGGGCTTATTTTTATATCATTGATAGTTCTCAAATTATCCAACCAAAATGGACTCAAAACGTACCTTTTTTCGAGAAAATT
>CAYMZW010000368.1:0-7128 GCA_964395005.1 uncultured Rivularia sp. | reverse complement strand
GTAACTGGACATCCGGACAGCGAGTTGGTGTAGTTGGTGGCCCTGGCGATCGCCGTGACGAAGATTTTGTCATGTTGGGTAAACTAGCATCAGAAATTTTCGATTGCGTCATCATTAAGGAAGATGATGATACGCGAGGAAGAACGCGTGGTTCTGCTGCCAAGTTAATTACTCAAGGGATTAGAGAAGTAAATCCGAATTGTTTGCATGAAACGGTTTTGGATGAAACTGAAGCCATTAATAAAGCTTTAGATTTAGCTACTGATGACAGCTTGGTGGTTATTCTACCAGAAAGTGTCAGTCGTGCCATTAAGTTAATTAAAGCTAGGGGAGTAATTGAGGAAGAACCCCCAAAGTTTGATAGCGCAACTCCGAAAGATAAAAAAGTCGGAGTTCCATCTTCGGTGTTAAATTCCTTATGAAGGGATGATGAGTAAAGAGTTGTAGATTGCGCTTTTTGCCCCTAATTTATAACTTTTTACCCATCACATAGATATTTATCGATATTCTTGGTCGTTTTGACGCTCGTTTTCGTCGTCATCATTTTTAAGTTCTTCTTTAAAACCCCGAAGAGTTTTTCCCAACGCACTTCCTAACTCAGGAATTTTTTTTGGTCCAAAAATCAAAATCGCCACAACCCCAATTACAGCCATTTCCGGAAAACCCAATCCAAACATAGCGCCTCTTTTAATAAAGATTCTTTTATATATATTAGATTGCGGGTGTAGATGTATGTAGGGTGTATTGTCACCGAATGCAACCCACCATAAAAGTAACTGAGTTTTTCAGGCGTTGCAGGCTGGCGTATTATTAGTACTCTACTACATTAATTTTGAGAGGGTAATAAAGGTTCGCAGTAAGCGCTGAAGCGCTTCGGATTTAGGGAAGACAGCCCTTACTACAAACCTTCAAATTAGTGTTGACTTTTAACTAAAGCAAATTCTCTAAACTTCTTGTAAAATATTTTGTATTCATAAGACATCTCCGGGAATTAAATACGCGTCACCCATAAATCTTGTAGAGACGCGATATATCGCGTCTCTACATCTTTTTCGGAGATGTCTATAGAATAATAGACGATCGAAATGCGATTCTTAACGAATTAATTTTCGGAAACAATTATACTGCAAAGTTAAATCGAAACTACTCTAAACTAACGGGTAAATTCAACCAGTCGCTCAACTCGTGAGCCAACCATTCAAGTTCGGATTCCGACGCGATCGCACCACCATCTTGAAGTTTATATTTGCGTACACCAGTACTAATAATTAATTGAGCAAAAACCTCTGTTTTTTCACCATCCGAGTTTTTGACAAAGTGTCTGGGAATATAAGTTAATTTATGAATATCTTTTTTATAAGATGAACTAGGACGTTGAAAATCAAAACCAAATATTTCGTAAAATTTAGTAATTCGCTCTTTAGTTAAACACAATCGTACCTTTCCAAACAGCGAAAATACAAAACTGTAGATAAAAAATAATCCAGAACCCCAAAAAGGTAGAGAAAGAAAGGTAAATAATAAATTGATTGGAAAAGTGCTGCTACTTAAAGCACCAACAGTCCATATAATGGTGAGTGAATTCCAAGCAGTCGCAAATAAACCCAAACTTATTAAAGATGGGTGAAAACCGATTGGTGGAATCAATATCTCTAAATTATCTTTATTTTTAGCAAGCTTAACTTTGCTTCCAGATGGTTTAGTAAGTTTGAGTGAATTAGGTTTAAATTTAGTTTGAAAATCTTTTTCTAGTAGGTGCCGATCTTTGGGAATCCAATTTTTACCATCCCAATACCAATCGCCTTTAATAACTTGAGAAAATGAATTAAAAACAGAATTTTGCTTTGAGAGTTGTAGCAATGCCAAAGCTTCAGAAGCAGACTTTATCCTGGTTTCTAAAGTAGGTTCGGTAGTAGCTCTCAACCATTGACTAAATTCAGCGCTCAAACTCGTTAATTCAAACTGGATGCGCCCATCACGAACTGGTAAATCTGCCGGATGGCTACCCGTTACCAAATAAATTAACGTTGCACCCAAACTGTAAATATCCGAAGCCGGTACCGTGCGATCGCCAAACTGTTCGAGAGGCATATATCCATAGGTTCCCACTACAGTGCGGGTACCAAATTCGTTAGCAACGGCGTTTTGTACCGAACCAAAGTCAATTAAATAGACATCTCCAGCATGATTCCCAGTTCTATCTCCCAGCAAAATATTGCTAGGTTTGATATCGCGATGAATAACTGGTGGGGAAAAAGAATGTAGATAAATTAAAATATCCAAAAGCTTTGTAGCTATTTGCTTTACTTCTGATTCCGTAAAAACACGTCCCGATTTTATATATTGTTCTAAAGTTTGTGTGGGGATATAACTTTGTACTAAGGCAAATCCCTTGATGGGTGTTTCGACTTCAAAATAGTCTATATAGCTGGGAATAGAGGGATGTGATAAATTTTGTAACGTCTGTGCTTCCCGTTCAAATAACTTAAGATCGTCCCATTCAAAATCATCCTGAAAAGAAAGTAGCTTAACTATAACCAGTTCGAGGGAGTGTAAATCGCGAACCATTATAGTTCTTCTTCGGGTTTTCTTTCCTAATAGAGAAAGTACTTCATAGCGATTATTCAATAATTCCCCAATCATTTTGACGTATCCCCCGCCTTATATTTAATACTTTTATGCGCTATAGACGGCTTAAACAAATAATTATATCTAACTAACAAGCTTATTATGATGTCGAAGCTGTGGCCTTATGTTACTCCAGGGATTCCAGATGAATTATTTGAGCGTTTACCGGGAATACCCTTGAGCAAGCGAGAAATCCGACTATTATTAATTTCCCAACTACGATTGCAACCCAATGACGTACTATGGGATATTGGTGCGGGTACGGGTACTATCGCTATCGAAGTGGGATTACTATGTCCCCAAGGAAGGATTATCGCCGTAGAGAGAGATGAAGAAGTAGCCAACCTAATTCGTCATAATTGCGAGCGATTTGAAGTCAAAAATGTCGAAGTGATTGAAGGTAACGCACCAGAATGCTTGCACCATCTTAAAGATACACCTCAACGGGTTTGTATTGAAGGGGGTCGTTTTGTCACAGAAATCTTACAAGCAGTTTGGAAGTACTTGCCATCAAACGGTCGAGTAGTAGCAACAGCTGCTAACCTAGAAAATTTGTATGCTGTTTCCCAAAGCTTCGCGACTTTACAAGCAAGAAACGTTGAAGTTGTTCAATCTGCCGTGAATCGTCTTGAAACGCGGGGATTTAGCCAAACCTTCAAAGCCGTAGATCCAATTTTTATTCTCAGCGGCGAAAAGTTGGATTGATTATGGAAGGGGCATGGGAGATGGGGAGATGGGGAGATGGGGAAGAGGGGGAAGAAAATTCTTAACTCCATCCGCTGCCAAACTCCATCCGCTGCCCAACTCCATCCGCTGCCCAACTCCATCCGCTGCCCAACTCCATCCGTTTCCTACATCCATCCGCTGCCAAACTTCATCCGCTGCCAAACTTCATCCGTTGCCAAACTCCTAACTCTCAATCCAAAATCTAAAATCTAAAATCCAAAATTGTATGTCTTTGTCTCGGATTCTAAGTGGAATTATTGCGATCGCCTTAGCTTTGGGTGGCACTCTTTTAGGAGGATGGTACTTTACATTTTTCTATGTAATCATCATCTTTCTAGGGCAACGAGAATATTTTAATTTAGTACGAGCCAAAGGCATAGCTCCAGCAGCTAAAATTACAATGGTTGTCAGTCAAGTTTTGCTGGCAATTTGTACCTTCGATAGCAGTTTGGCTGATGCTGTAATGCCATTAGCAGGAACATTTATATGTTTTTACCTGCTATTTCAGCCAAAAATGGCATCCATCGCCGATATTTCCGCTTCAATTCTCGGCTTATTCTACACCGGATATTTACCTAGCTATTGGGTGCGATTGCGAGCAATCGATACTGTTAATTTCAGCAATTTACCCTTGGGAGGTTACTTCCCACCTTCATTAACGGCATTTATAGGTAGAGACAACTTTTCCGCTTTACCTTTAGGATTGGGTGCCACCCTACTTACTTTTATGTGTATATGGGCTGCCGATATCGGCGCATATTTCGTTGGTAAATATTTCGGTAAAACGCCTCTATCGGGTATAAGCCCCAAGAAAACCGTAGAGGGAGCAATTTTTGGGATTACAGCAAGTATTTTTGTGGGAATTGCTGTAGCTTACTACATTAATCTACCCGATTTTTATCTTACGGGAGCCGCATTAGGTTCGCTAATTGGAATAGCCAGTCTTTTAGGAGACTTAACCGAATCCATGCTCAAACGCGATGCAGGAGTAAAAGATTCCGGAGATTTAATTCCCGGCCACGGAGGAATTCTAGACCGTACAGACAGCTATATTTTCACCGCACCATTGGTTTATTACTTTATCACCCTTTTATTGCCATTACTTAATTAGTTAGGAGTTAGGAGTTAGGAGTTAGGAGTTGTTAGTGGTTAGTGGTTAGTGGTTAGTGGTTATGAGTTACCAATCCCCAATCCCCAATCCCCTATGCCCAATCCCTAATCCCCAATTCCCAATCCCCAATCCCCAATTATTCGTTAAAAATAAATAATTTCCCCACTATATTATCCATTGCTGCCTTATTATGGGTTCACATAAATCGTTCCTTGAAAAATAATTTTTCCAGGGATCAATTGTAAGTCTTGAATTTCTACGTCGGAACCCAAGTCAAAATACTCGCCATCGCGATTTTCAAGCAGGATTTTTGTATTGCTTGTAACAGAAATTGGTGCGATGCGTAACTCATGGGGACTGAGTAAGTTTAATCCTATACAAATATCTAAAGGTTGATAATTATTGTCTTCATGGATGGTAGCGCTGATTACAAGGGAAGATTGCTTAATTTTTACCTTTTCCCAAGTGATTAACTTGGAATTAGGTCGTAATTCTGGTAAAAATTTAATCAGAACATCATTCAAAGCAGTTGATAATAATTTACTAGACAAAGAAGCTGATAAGTCTACTTCCTGTTGACTTAACTCGCCGATTACTGGTACTTTTTCTAACAATCGTAGCTGTTGTCCTTTGAGAACAGAACCGATGTTAATGCGAATATTTTTTGCAACTAAATCAACTTTTGATAAATGAACACCTTGATAAACAGCTTTTTTAGCAACAATTGATACAGCTGGTATGCATCCAGAAATAAGTTGGCGATCGCCAGCTTGAATATCAAGTTGAAGTTGCTCTATATCGCTGACTTGTGTTCTTAACCATAATTTAATTGCTTTTGTCAGGACATTTGTAATTAATCTAAACTTATTTTTTTTGTGCATTTGAGAAGCTATAAATGTTGTGGGGGTAATTGTAAGGCAACGAGCAAAGAAACAAATACTAACTGTATCAAAACAGCTTTTCAAAAACAAAACTTCAATACTATATTCTTGTTTAGATATGAACTGATGGGATATCAGTAAAAATACATGGGGGTTCGGTTACAAAAAATTATTTCACAATGGGGAATTGCCTCACGTCGTCAAGCAGAGGAATTAATTAAGCTTGAAAGAGTGAGGGTAAATGGTGTATTGGCGCACTTAGGGCAGAAAGTAAATCCTGACACGGATACTATTACCGTTGATGGCAAAAACATTTCTGAAAAAAAGCGTCCAAATTCTATTTATTTGTTAATTAACAAACCACCGGGGGTTGTTTCTACGTGTTACGATCCTCAAGCACGGTCAACCGTATTAGATTTATTACCAGAAGACTTACGTTTTGGTAAGGGTATTCACCCAGTTGGTCGTTTAGATGCAGACTCTACGGGAGCATTGATATTAACAAATGATGGGGATCTGACATTCAAGTTGACACATCCCCGCCATAACATTTCTAAGACTTATCGCGTTTTGGTTAAAGGGCATCCACCAGAAGAAACGTTACAGATGTGGCGGAGTGGTGTTTTTTTAGACAAAAGAAAAACGCGAACTGCGAAAGTGCAGTTGGTAGAGAAAATGGCTGGAAAAAGCTGTTTGGAAATAATTCTCAAGGAGGGAAGAAACCGCCAAATTCGCCGTGTAGCCCAAAAGCTGGGATATCCGGTACTTCAACTGCATCGTACCGCTATCGGTTCTATAAAACTTCAATTACCTAAAAAAGAATATTTATCACCAGGTAGTTTTCGCTACCTAACAGAGAATGAAATTCTCTATTTGCACAAACAGTTACAAGAAATCCCTATTAATGATTCAGTTGGCCCAAGGAGCGCAGAAGATGAAGTGGTTTAGAAAGAAGCATTCAGAAAAAGCAACTCCCTCAACTTCGATAGAAGAACAAAGAGCCGAAAAGTTGGCACAATTGGGGGCACAGCTAAAAGCTACACGCGAACAATATAACTTTACGGTGGAAGATGTAGTTGCCTACACCAAAATTCCCCGACGGCAGGTAGTAGGTATAGAAGAAGGCAATTTTGATGATTTACCCGAACCAGTTTATATCCAGGGTTTAATCAGACAGTATGCTCATGCAATAGGTTACAACGGAGCCGAATTTGCTAGTACATTTCCTATAGGTACGAGTAGAGTAGTTCTCAAGCCAGTTTGGAACAATCCTTCATTCTTTAAACTGCGTCCAATCCATTTTTATTTATTGTATGTATTGTTAACTGCGGCCTCCGTGAGTGGTTTATCAGCTTGGTTGACTGGTGCGACAATCATTGGCAGCGAGACTAAACCCGCTGTAAAGTCAAACAATATAGCCTCACAAAACAATCCCACTCCTTCTCAACCAGAATCAGTTACTCAACCCAACAGCTTTTCTAAAAATCAAAATTCCGTTCAAGTTGGAGTTACCTTAAAAGAATCATCTTGGATTCAGGTAATAGCCGACGGTAAAACAACTTTTGAGGGAACCTTAGAAGAAGGCAGCAAGCGTACCTGGACAGCACAAAAAGAACTTACTGTCAAGGCAGGAAATGCTGGAGGAGTTTTAGTTAGTGTCAACCAACAGCAAGCCAAAAAAATGGGTAAACCTGGAAAAGTTGAACAGCTACGAGTCGCTTTGAATTGAGTAGGGAGTAGGGAGTAGGGAGTAGGGAGTAGGGAGTAGGGAGTAGGGAGTAG
>CAYMZW010000367.1:0-7144 GCA_964395005.1 uncultured Rivularia sp. | reverse complement strand
TCTAGATTTTTAATATTCGTCTTTTCTTGATTATCTACTTTCTCCCCATATTAAAAGATAAAACTTTTATCTCTAAAGTAAAAATACTACCTTTTCCCAACTGACTTTCAACTTTCAGATTCGCTTGATGTTTTTGAGCAATTGCGAGAGCAATCGCTAACCCCAAACCTGTGCCTCCGTTTTTGCGAGAGCGATCGCTATCAACACGGTAAAAGCGGTCAAAAATTCGCTCTTGCTCGGCAAGCCCAATCCCAATCCCCGTATCTTTCACCGTAATCACAGCAGTGTAATCGCTCTTGGCTAAGCTCACAGTTACATATCCGCCTTTGGATGTATACCCGATGGCATTGGCAATTAAGTTTGACACTAAGCGATAAAGTTGCGATTCGTTACCTAAAGTATAAACTTCGCAAGTGGGAATTTCGCTAGTCAAGTGAATATCAGTAGCAGTAGCGAGTTCTAAAAATTCTTCGGTCAAATCGCTCACCAAATCATTTAAACAACAGGGCCCAAAAGGTTTTGCTACTGAATTTTGCTCAAGACTGGTTAACAAAAGTAAGTCTGCAATTAAATGGCTCAACCTTCGCCCCTGTCGCTCAATAGTATGGAGCATTATTTGAATATTTTGTTGATTTGATTGCCCTACGCGGGGGATAGCTTCCACAGTTGCCAACAGACTGGCAAGGGGCGAGCGCAATTCGTGGGCAACATTAGCGGTAAACTGTTGTTGTTGCTCATAGGATTGATAAATCGGCTGCATCGCTAGTCCTGACAGCCACCAACTAGAAGTAGCAACCAAGCTCAGGACAATAGGAAAGCCAATCGCCATAATCCATTGAATCTGCCGGATTTCAGCATCAAAATGTTCTAAAGTACGACCAATTTGCAAATAACCCCAGGATAAATGGGTGTTGGGTTGATTATCTAGAGGATGGGTATTTGCACTATGGAGAATCGTGGTGAATTGGTGATAGCGAATGCCCTTAGCCGTGCGAAAGGTTTGCCACGAGCTACGGTTGAGAGTTTGAGGTAGAGATAACGGTTGATTGGGTGAAAAAGCGAGGAGTTTTCCTTGATGATTAAATAGACGAATATAGTATGTAGTGCGGTCGCTAATGCCGATAGTGTGCCGTTGAATTAGCGTTGGGGTAGTATTGCAAGATTGTCCGCTCAAACAAAGGTCAGGGAAAATTTGTTGCAGTACCGCAGTCGGTTCTTCAGAAGGCGGTAACAGCGGTTCTATGCTATCGTGCAAAGTTCCGGCAATTGACTCAATTTCGCGTTCCATTGCTCCCCACTTTGCCTGTACCATTGCTCTATACATAGCAAAGCCAGAAACACTCAAGATTACGCCCATAACTCCCGCATACCATCCGGCTAACTTTAGACGACTGCGCCGAAAAAGTGAGTAGCTATTCATGGTTAAATTTGGCAGTTTAAGCGATAACCTGCACCTGGAATAGTTTCAATTGGGCAGGGGCAACCATGATTTGCTAACTTCCGACGCAGTAAACGCATTTGAGCCGCAACCACATTGCTAATTGGCTCTTCATCCATATCCCAAAGTTGATTCCGCAATTTGCTACCAGGAATAATCCGATTGGGATTCTGCATCAAATACATTAGCAATTGAAATTCTTTAGTGGTTAAGGGAATATCTTGGGGAGTGGATGTGTCTGAATTCACTTGTAGCAGATTGTTTGCGGCATCCAAGGTAAATCCGGCAACAGTTAAGGTGGACGATTGTAATTGAGGCGATCGCCTTTGAAGTGCCCGCAACCGCGCTAGCAATTCTTCCATTACAAACGGTTTGACTAAATAATCATCGGCTCCCGCATCCAGCCCTGTAACTCGATTCTCAGGCTGACCCAAAGCAGTGAGCATCAGTACTGGTAACGGATTTTGGTGCAATCTTAGCCTCTGACATAACTCCAGCCCTGATAAATCGGGAAGCAGCCAATCAAAGATAGCAACCGTATAATCTGTCCACTGGTTTTCCAGGCACAGCCATGCCTGAGTGCCATCTGTAACCCAATCTACAATATATCTCTCGCTAATTAAGACTTGCTTAATTGCCAATCCCAAATCCGCTTCATCTTCTACCAGTAAAATTCGCATTGTTTCAGGAGAATCAACATACATATTAGCTTGATGTTACAAAAACCTGTGCAATTTCACCTGGATTTCATCTGCCCTTTGGTAAGCTATCTGGAGCTTCTGTTTAATTAACTCTGGGATTTAAAGCCCCCAGCTTCTACAAGCAGCAAGTTTTGCGTCGGGGATTTTAAACCGTTGCTCCCACTAAATGACAAAGCGCGTTCACGCAGTGAGCCGTCAGACTAAGCGTTTCCGTTCAGCTTGCTTACCCGAAGCAGGTAAGCAGATATTACTAATTATTTTAACCCGTCTTCCCCAATGAGGAGCAATCATGAAATCTTCTTTATTAATGAGTTCCATTCTTGCAGCTAGTTTAACCATTTTAGCGCCCACAGTTGTGTTTGCTCACGCTGGACATGGTGATGAATTTGAGGCAAAGGGTGGCATTAATCGCGTGAAAGTCAATGCCGAAACCGACCAAATATTAGGTATTGTTGTTACACCCATCGCTGCTACTGCGGGTTCTGCTGTGATGGTTCCGGTAACGGCATTGGTTGATGCCGATGGCAAAAAAATAGCCTTTGTTCAATATGAGAATTTTTATGAGCCGGTAGAAGTTACCACTGGTGCAACTGAAGGCGAATTAATCGCAGTGACTAAAGGATTGTCAGTTGGGGAAAAGCTCATTACCCAAGGTAGTTTGTCCCTTTATGCCGAATCTCGCAAAACCAAAACCGCCGATACAACTCCCACTCCGGAGGCAATCGCCACTACCCAAGCTGATAGTAACGAAAAGACCGCTAATCTGGTTTCACAAACTGCTGAAACGACTGAGGAGGGCGGATTGCCAATGGGGATTTTAGCAGCAGCAGGTGGTGGAGTGGTGCTTGTTGGGGGAATAGCTGCCTTTATGGCTGGCAAGCGTAAAAAGAATGGAGATTTGTGAAAAAAATGTTTAACTCCATTCTGAATAAAATTCTTAAAAACTCAATTGCCCAGCGTTGGCTAATTGTTGCTTGTGCGATTTTAGTGACTTTATGGGGAGTCTTCAGTTTAACCCAAATGCCCCTGGATGTATTTCCGGAATTTGCGCCTCCCCAGGTGGATATTCAAACCGAAGCGACTGGACTAGCCCCAGAGGAAGTGGAATCACAAATTACTGTGCCGATTGAAAGTGCGGTAAATGGTTTGCCTGGGGTAACTACAGTCAGGTCGTCATCTAAAGTCGGGCTGTCAATGGTGCAGGTGGTATTTGACCAGGATGCCGACATTTACAAAGCGCGGCAATCCGTTACAGAACGACTTGGACAGGTGACAAATCAATTACCTGAAGGTGTGCATCCGCCGGAGATTTCGCCGTTGGCATCGCCGTTAGGTACAATTTTGCAGTATGCCTTTACTGTAAATGGGCAGGGGAAAACCTCGTTGATGGATTTGCGCCGTCTGGTGGATAGCACTTTGAGCAACCAAATTTTGTCCGTAGCAGGAGTTACTCAAGTTACAGTCTACGGCGGTGATGAACGGCAGGAGCAGGTATTAGTTGACCCAGAAAAACTGCGAACGCTCAAGGTTTCGCTGACAGAAGTTACTAATGCTGCTGGAGATGCAAATTCTAACGCACCCGGTGGATTCCTGATTGGCGGCGGACAAGAACTATTGGTACGCGGTATTGGGCAGGTAAAATCAGTTGAAGACTTGCAGCAATCTGTAGTAAAAGTGCAAAATGGTAAACCGATTTTGCTCAAAGACGTGGCGGAAGTAAAAACGGGTGCAGCACACAAACGGGGAGATGCTAGTTTTAATGGGCAACCTGCTGTTGTAATGATGATCGACAAGCAACCTGATGTTGATACTCCTACAGTGACAAAAGCAGTAGAAGCGGTTATGCAATCTTTACAGGGGACATTTCCCCCTGATGTGCAGGTGGCGCGGACGTTCCGGCAATCTAACTTTATTGATACTGCCATTCGCAATGTCAGCAGTTCCCTAATTCAAGGCATCATCATTGTATCGGTGATTATGCTGTTATTTTTGATGAATTGGCGCACCGCCGTAATTACTCTCAGTGCAATTCCTCTATCACTGTTAATTGGCTTAATGTTTATGAAAGCCTTTGGCTTGGGCATTAACACTATGACCTTGGGCGGTTTAGTTGTAGCCATTGGCTCAGTTGTGGATGACTCAATCGTGGACATGGAGAACTGCTATCGCGGACTCCGCAACAATCAAGCCCAGGGCAACCCCAAGCATCCCTTTGAGGTGGTTTATGATACATCAGTGCAAGTGCGGTTAGCCGTGACTTTTTCTACGGCAATCATCGTAGTGGTGTTTGCACCAATTTTTAGCTTGACGGGTGTTGAGGGCAACATTTTTGCACCGATGGGTTTGGCGTATTTGTTCTCAATTTGTGCATCTACTTTGGTTGCCATGACCCTTTCTCCTGCCCTCTGTGCAATTCTGCTGGCAAACCAAACCCTACCGCAAGAAGGTACATTCATTTCGCGCTGGGCAGAACGGTTGTATCGTCCGTTACTAAATCTATCGCTGCGATTACCTAAAATCATTCTGGGTATATCACTTGCAGCCTTGGTTGCTGCTGTTGCGATTGTTCCCTCTCTGGGACGAGTTTTTCTCCCGGAATTTCAGGAGAAATCATTGGTCAATTCAATGGTTTTGTTTCCAGGTGTTTCCCTTGATATGACTAATCGAGCTGGGTTGGCACTGGAGAGTGCGCTCAAAGATAATCCTCTTTATGAGTGGGTGCAATTGCGAGTAGGACGAGTTCCAGGAGACGCAGACGGGGCTGGAGTGAGTGTGGCTCATGTGGATGTGGAACTGAGCGATAGCGCCCTCCAAGACCGAGAAGCCAGTATTAAACAATTGCGACAGGAGTTCAATAAACTGCCTGGTGTGGCATCTAACATTGGTGGATTTATTTCTCACCGCATGGATGAAGTGCTGTCGGGGGTAAGAAGTGCGATCGCCGTGAAAATCTTTGGTCCGGATTTAATTGAACTACGGAAGATTGGCGAACAAGTGCGAGATGTGATGCAGCCCATTGCTGGGGTTGTAGACTTGCAGCTTGAACCCCAACTGCCGATTCGTCAGGTACAAATTCAATACGATAGGGCGGCAGCAGCTAACTATGGATTGAGTATGGCACAGTTGTCAAATGTTGTGGAAACTGCCCTGAATGGTCGTGTAGTATCCCAAGTTGCAGAAAACCAGCAGCTAATTGATATTTTTATCTCCTTAACAGAAAAAGCTCGCAACAGTTTAGATGCCATTCGTGCTATTCCTCTGATTACCCCTACTGGGCAAAGCATCCAGTTGGGTGCAGTGGCAAAAATAGAATATGGCATGGGAGCGAATGTTGTCAATAGAGAAGATGTGTCGCGGCTAATCGTTGTCTCAGCAAATGTTGCCGAGCGGGATTTGGGCAGTGTTGTTGGTGATATTCAATCCCAAATTAAACAGAAAATTAAACTACCATCAGGCTACTTTATTCAGTATGGCGGACAGTTTGAATCGGAGCAGCGGGCTACTAATAACCTACTGGTATTTAGTATCTTGGCAGCAATCGCGATCGCAGTATTAATGTTCTTTTCTGTTAAATCTCTCAGCGCGACAATCGCTATTATGCTCAATTTGCCCCTGGCTTTGGTAGGTGGTATTGTCTCCATTACCTTGAGTGGTGGTGTGATTTCAATCGCTTCTTTGATTGGATTCATTACGCTATTTGGCGTTGCAGTTCGCAATGGCTTATTGCTGGTAGACAACTATAACAACAAGTTTGCTCAGGGAATGCCCCTCAAAGATGCGATCGTCAACGGTTCCTTAGAACGAGTTAACGCCATTTTGATGACGGCACTCACTTCTGCATTGGGGATGCTGCCTTTGGCGATTGCTAGTGGGGCAGGAAATGAAATTTTGCAACCCTTGGCAATTGTAGTTTTGGGCGGTTTATTTACTTCTACGGCTTTGACTTTATTGGTTATTCCGGCTCTCTACGCTAAGTTTGGCAAACAGTTGATGCCTCAACCTCTGCCTAAACCCGTTTTGGTTAGCCAAGCCCGATCCAGATAATACTGTGATTGTTGACAAAGTAATACTTTTATCAAGAAAGCAGCTATTTCGTAGGCAGAGACTTGATCGGGAATCTGCCTACCCTTTTAAAGTAGATGCTAATAATGAAGAAATCGGGAAATATCTATTACCAGAACCATTCCAAAATATTTTCAGTTCTCTTATTCCCCAATCACATAGTAGAGAAACTAAGTACGTCGGTGTTGAAAATTGTAACGCCGGACAAGGCAGTAGGCAGTAGGCAGTAGGGGTAAGGGTTTAAAGCTAATTTACATTCTGTTACATAGTTTTGTTTATTTCTGCCGACTTACTTATATTAATATAATTATTTTTAAGAGAAACAGCTAATTCTTTGCTTGTAACTCACATATGGAGCATTATTGTCCTCGAAATATAATTTACTATTAGAGGAATTAACTACAGGTAACTGTGCTATGAGTAAATTAGCTGGATGAGGATCAATAATTTTTAAAGCTGTATTAACTATTAAATGGCTCATGGACGCATTTACTCTCCTGAAGTATGACGGTTGCCAAAAAAGCTTTTTCTAATAGTAATCACTTCTTCTAGTGTATAAGTACTACCATCATCCTTAGTTAAGAAGGTAGCGATAGAAATTAAATCTAAGTCAGATGGGTATTCGCCATTTAATAAAGCGTTTACTCTTTCAATAGGTAGCGCCACATCGGAGGCGAAAGCGGCAACATCTTTGCTGTAACGTGAATCTACCTCTTTTTTTACAAGGTTCGCAATGGAATATTCCACCTTTTCTTGTATTTCTATAGAACCCCGAATTGGATCTATTTAATCAGTCGCCAATCTTTTAAGCATCAGTCGAATAAAACAGAGATTAATTTTAGCGGCAGAATGTTCAAGAGTTCGTATCATATTTTTTACTAAACTTTTACACCTTCTTAAAATTAATTTTGTAATTCAGCCTTGCCTATTCCATCTAAACCAA
>CAYMZW010000366.1:0-7158 GCA_964395005.1 uncultured Rivularia sp. | reverse complement strand
AGATGTGAAGACAAGGAGACACAGAAAACTCCTAACTCCTAACTCAATAACAGACGTAGCACTGCTACGTCTCTACACTCCGGTGGTACTAATTCTTAACTCTTAATAGATTGCGGTTTTCCCCAAAGTATAGTTTCTTGCTTGTATATAGCGATTCCTGGTTTAGCTCCTTTTGGTTTATAAACGTGTTTTGGTTCGGTGTAAATAATTGGTACTTGTTCGCTTTGACGAGCGCGACTGTAATATGCAGCAAGATTTGCGGTAAATTGTAGATCGTTTTCTTGAGCTACTGCACCAGGATCTAAGCGTAATAAAACATGACTTCCAGGAATTTCTTGAGCGTGAAACCATAAGTCATAATCTCCAGCCACGCGAAAAGTTAATTGGTCATTTTGACGGTTGTTACGTCCGATTAATACTTCAAAACCGCTTGGTGTTTGATGACGATGAAAGTTTGTAGTAGCTTCATTAGAGCTACGTCTGCGGTATTCTGAATCTTCCAAATATTTTTGTGCAATCAATTCCTCGCGGATTTCTTCTAAAGCCTGTAAATCTTCAGCCTCAAGGTAGTTATCAATTTGAGAAATTGAGGCTTCGACTTGCTCTAAATATTCGATTTCAGCATTTACTTCTGCAAGTAAAGGTTCCACCGCAGTACGGGCACGTTTGAGTTTTTGATGCTGTTTATAAAGTTTTTGAGCGTTTTGTACTGCGTTTTTGTCGGGTTGTAATTTAATTTTTACTGGTTCATTCGTCTCGAAATCAACCAAAGTAATTTCTTCCATTCCTGGTTGCCATTCTTGCAGATAAGCCATTAGTAAATCGGCTTGAGTACGATATTCATCCGATTGTTCTGACTCACGCAAGCGTTTTTCAAAGGTTTCAGCTTTAGAGCGCAATTTTCCCAAAATATTACTCAGTTTTTGAGTTAGTTGATGCTTTAACTGAGAAAATATTTGTTGGTTAAATTTATCAGTATAGTAGCGGTTGAGTAATTCTTGAATATCTTTTACTTTTTGAACTGCATCCCAACCAAGTACGGTATAACCAGTTTCAGTCCAACCTGGTTGAAATTTTTCTTCTTGCAAAGCTTTAAGCCATTCATGCCACTGCTTAAACAATAAATTCCATTCTTTAGATGTAAGTTTATCAGTTATACTTTCCGTACTCAGATTTGCAGCTTTTAGCATTGATTGTACTAAAGCCGGAGAAACACCACGATAATTTTTAGGCAACTGCCGTTTGATTGCTCCAGGTATCAAACTTACCCTTTCGTACCAATTTTTTTGTGATTCATTCAAATTCGGAATAGCAGTAGTAAGCTTCGGTGGTTGTTCGTAAACTTCTCCAGTTAAAATAGGGCGAACGCTTGATTTTTTTTCGCTAATTTGACGACCGGCGGTAATAATTATATTGTTAGCATCCGTAAGAATTACGTTGCTGTACTTGCCCATTATTTCTACATACAAGTGATATAAAGCCTGCTCTCCCGGACGAGGAGCGAACTGTAAATCTACGGCACGTTCCCAAGGAGCAACTGTTTCAATTGAAACCAAAGCCAAACCACCTAACTGATGAACCAATTGTTGAGAGAAAGTAAATGTATCTGGCTCGCGCGGTGGTGGAGAACCGATATGAATGCGAGCGGCTTGGGGATGCCAGGAAATTTCAAGCCAGCCCCGACTTTTGAGAGTACGAAGTGCAATTGCAATAGTATAGCGATCGCGCTGATAAACTTTTTCTAAGCGTGACGGCAACCAGTTAGCACGGATATCGCTGCAAACTGCACTCAAAGTAGTATAGTCAAATGTTTGCACAGCGATTTTGTTAATAAGATCGTTAATGTTCGTTAGTATAGCTTGATTAAAACAATAGATGCACGCCTTTAGGATAAATATATCCAAGACGTGCAGCCGGTTAAATTAACTTTTTTACTTGAGGAAGACTAGAAAAAAGTTTTTAATTGAGCAATTAAGTAAGGTGATGCAGTTCTAATAAGTATTAGATAAAAATGAAATAATGTAGCTGATGCACTTGTTTGCTTTTAGATATCTTCTTCTTTTTTCTTCTTTTTGCTCAAGCCTAAACCATTCATGCCAGTTATGAATATTGCGCCAATTGTTCCGGGTTCGGGTACGCTGGCTGGTGTAGAATTACCAACTTTGATTTGAAAAGCAAGGTTAGAGCGCATAGGGTTGTTATCCGTCCAACTCATTGAAGTTTTACCAGTAAGTGTAAAGGGAGCAGATATGTCTTTAAGTTGTAAATAGTCTACATCTTCGTTTTCACCACCAGCAGATGACAAACTTCCTATACTTTGACCGTTAAAAACTAAGTCCTTAAGCGTAACCTCATTGTTAGAGTTACTCGTTTTATCCTTTTGTGCAAAAGTACGCAGGAAAATACTATTTACTGAACCGTCAAACTTATTACTAATTAATGTCTGACCATCTAGTTCGTATGTCACCTTACTTCCATCGTAGATTAAACTGAAATCGTATAAAATACCATTCCCCCAAGCTAAATCTCCTGCTTCAACATTTGCACCAGTAGCTGTGTTAATTCCTAATTCTCTTTCTCCATAATTTTTTCGATCGTTGTTATTACCAATTCTTCCTTCAGCGACAAATAACTCAGAAAATTCTCCATTTTGAATTTGCTGACGAAAATCTGTATCGTTGAAACTAGTATCATTAACAAAGGTGACAGCTTGAGCGGAGTTTGGTGCAATCAATAATCCTACAGCAGCAACACCTAAAGCCAAGATTGAATTACGTGCGTTGATTTTCTTTGTTAGATTAAACATTTTATTCATTCCAAAAACTAATTTTTATTTTTGCCAAATATTTTCAAAACAAATTTATCGTAGTAATACAAAGCTTTTAACTACGAAATTCATTTGATTTAAGTAAATCCGTTTAAAACCTTATTAACAACTCAGGTTAAAAATAATCATTAACTAAAGCTTCAGTTTTTATAGTTTAGATTCTGTAAAATCAGATAACATTAACTTGAAAGTAACTGTCAAAGGTTTCGGTTACTTATGTATCTATTTAAAACCTTTCTAAGCAAGAATGTCGATTAAAACGTCTGTCTTTTATAAAAACTTTTTATTCAGATTAAGTATTTTCCATTTATCAGAAAAAACACTTAGATATAGCTTTATCAAGCCTTACGCAAAAACCCCAATTCCGAAGGGCGATTGGGGCATATAAACCTTTGAAATCCTTGATTTTTGTTTAGGATTGCGTAAGTTATATTTATCAACAATACTTATAGAAAATAAAAGCTATCAGTATTGCAGTTTGATTAAAAGTATAAATACGTAGAAGAATAATTTATTCAAAATTTCCAAGTTCTATTATCTTCATATATAGAAGCATTCTCTACAATAGCCAGGGACTTTTGACTGATAATCCACATCCAACTGATAACTGATAACTAATAATGGGCAATCGGCAATAACAACCATTAAATAGTAATTTACCCTCTTTAATAAAAATTAAATCTTATTAAGGTAAATTTTCCGGTGGCAATTACCGATTCCCCATTATTTATGAGTTATTAATATTAACTATTGACTACCATAGGCTGTTTGACAGGTTGCGGTAATAAATTTTTGTAGAGTTCTGCTAATTGCATTGCAACTCCATCCCAACTAAATTTATCTTCAACACGCTTTCTTGCAGCTTGACCTAATTTTTCGCTCCATTGAGCATCCAGCAAAATTCGGTCAATAGCATTCGCAAAAGCTGGAACATCTTCCGGCGGTGCCAACAAACCTGTTTTTTCATTAACTACAGTAAACTGAAGTCCGCCAACATCACTCGCAACTACTGGTGTAAAGCTCGCCATCGCCTCGATAGCTACTAATCCAAAAGGTTCGTAATGACTGGGGACAACACAAACGTCAGCTGCTGCATAGTAAGATGGTAAATCTTCTTGGCTGATGCGACCGGGAAATTCCGTCATCTGAGTCATTCCCAATTCCGCCACAATTTTTTCAATGCGATCGCGTTCATCACCATCGCTGTGCCCTGCTCGACTACCACCACAAATAATTAACTTAAAGTCTTCCCTACCAAATAATTCAGATTCTCTGACTGCGCGTACCAGAGTTTCAATACCTTTGCGTGGATCGAAACGTCCTACGTACATTACAACCTTAGTTTCGGGATTAATTCCCAACTGTGTTCTAGCTGTTTTTCTATCAACATGACCAAAACGTTCGATATCTGTACCGCAAGGAATTACATCTATATTTCCTTTTGTCGAAACAAGGGTACGCATATGTTCTTCTTCTTGCGGCGAAGTTGCAACAATTCTTTGTGCCGTTTCTAATATCTGTTTTTCTGTTATCAAACGGGTACTAGCAACTAAAGGAACTGTTTTTACACTATTGTATTTAACTGCTCCAAGTGAATGATATGTATGTACAAGCTGACTTCCTTGTTTTTTTCTCAACTGCATACCAACCCAGCTAGAAAGCCAGTAATTCGTATGAATTAAAGAATATATAGTTTCGTTGTCTTGTTGAAATTTGAGAAAATTATCTACAAATTCTGGCAAATATTCAAAAATATTGTCTCGCGGCACAAACTCCACATTACCTGCTTTCAAACGAATTGTTCGACAATTTGGAGAATGCCAAACAATATCTTCTTGTTCGACACTGACTTTGCGGGTAAACATATCAACTTGCCATCCAAGTTCAGCTAATGCTTCCCCTACATGACGAACGTAAACGTTTTGCCCTCCAGCTTCTTCCTTACCTATCTCAATAGCTGGATCGCCGTGGACGGAAATCAAGGCGATGCGTTGCTCTGTTGCAAGGTTCATAGTTTATTGGTTAATTATGTGTTTGACTTCTTAGGAGCGCGTCAACCCCTAAAACCAAAATCTTTGTAAATGTTCATGTAATCTTTATTTTAATTTAATATGTGAATTTTTTTTGCTTAATTGGAATTAGATTTACTCTTATAAGTTCAGTAATAATATGCATTCACGCAATGCTATAAACTATATACCTGTGTCTCCTAATACCTTTGATATCACTTACTTAAAGTGATATTTCTTACTATCTAGCGAGATGTAAAGGTATTATTTGTCACCTATTTAATTGAATGATTTAATCTTTAAAACAGTAATTTATGTTCAAAAATTACTTTTACCATACGTGATATAGCTTACGTATCATTTCATTTAAAACAGTAAATCAATGCATCTTTGTTTTATCACTCATAAAAAAATATAATGATTACTGATGAAAGTGTAATCAAAGATACATCTGCTTTTACGCAAGATTAATTATCCTTACCAATACTTTTTTCAAAAGTTTTCAGAAAGTGTATTCTATAAGTCAAAGTATTTTATATCACATATTATTAGAATATAAAATATGTTTAGTATATGATTTATTTATAGTTAATGCTTTATTTGAAGTAAGAATAACGAAAGCGATCGCGCAACATTTGAAACGAACTGTTGCGCCTAGTCCTTCTATCTAGAAAAATTCCTTAAAATTGCAGAGACTAAGTATCAAGATTATAGCCGCGCCCGTGCATACTAAAACTTTTTCAAAAATAGCTGAAGTGATTGCTATGCAAGAATTTTTATGCTTTCTAATTAAAGTTGTAGGAATATAGTCTTTTTTCTATCTATCTTCTTTCTATATTCGCAAATGAGAACGTTCCGTTTTCTCTATTTACGATTGTTGAAAATATTGTTAAGGAAGCTTGACAAGCCCAAAGAGCGAACTCGGTGGGCTAGTTCATTCTTCCTAATTCAAAAACTAATTGGTTGTCTGTGCGGCAAGCATTTCCTTTAACTTCTCTAGCTCTGTAGCCCAACGAGGATCTGGAGAAACCCCATCTGACGAAGAACTGCTCGAACTGCTGTTATCTTTAGAATTACTACCGCGACGAGATTTTTTCCTACTCTTACTAACTCCAGTAGTACCAGAACCACTAACAGCAGCGGGAGTTGGTGTTGATGCTTTAGAAGGCTGAGCTGTTTCTTCTCCTTCCTCACTATTTTTAGTGCGAGGTAATGCTTTCTCCAACTTAATAGGAGATTCTTTGAACATCTGACCGTTATATTTTTCAATAATTTGATCTGCTTGTTCGTCGTTGTTCACAGTCATAAAACCAAAGCCGCGACATTTGCCAGTCTTACGGTCTTTGATTAATTTTGTCGTAATACTGCTACCTTCTTCAGCAAAAACAGCTTGCAATTCTGATTTATCTATTTCTTCTTTTGGCAAATTGCCTATGTATAGGCGAATGGACATGAAAGATCCTCCAATATGATTAGATTAGCAACGGGTTTAAAACTAAAACTTGGGTTTATAGACGACGGACATATGTTATTAACTAACATCGCCGCGAACCATCTTTTTACTCCAAACTGTCAATCTTTACAATACAGTTTTTCGCCAAGTCGATTTTTTTATGCAAAATTACACGCTTGAGCGTGCAAATACATTAATCTCAAAATTCTAAATTACGCATTATCTTCTTGCAAAACAAAACTGATTCAATGCTCTTTTATTATGAAGATTTAAACACCATTTTCTACAATATCACGCTATTATTATCACAGCTAGTTCAACACAGACATTTCTAGCCCAGTCATTAAAGCATAGTAACATAAAATACATTTTTTTCGTAAAGCAATCCCTTTCAAGAAACGATAACCAGTCAGCATCTGGTTAATTTCCTGCTGTATTGGAAGGACGAAAGGGAGATATAGTAGCGCAAACAGCTTCATATACTAATCAAGCCTATAGCTTTCTGGTTTGAGCTAGCAAACGTGAGTGTTAATAAATATAACGTTTCTATTGAAATTTCGCAACTTTTATTTACAAAATTAGCCAAAATCGGCAATTAGTTAGCACTTAGCAGTTGACAATTACTTTTTGGGTAACTGGTAACTGTTCGATCATCCTGTTAAAACAATGTAGGCTCCCCAAGCAAATGCTGCGACTGTCAAAATAGTAGACCAAATCGGATGGGGGCTGTTAACTCGAATGCCATTTTGAGGTTTTAAAGTTTGAATATCCACATACGGTGTTGCACCTCGTCGCAACCAGCCAGTGACGGAAACTTGTTTGCCGATAAAGTCTTGAGGATTAACAGATTGTCCCAACCAGGAGACATG
>CAYMZW010000365.1:0-7182 GCA_964395005.1 uncultured Rivularia sp. | reverse complement strand
GCTTTGTATTGTGTCCAATCTTAACAAAATTTAACTACATTTTTCGTGTTGGAATTGTTGTAAGAGAAGAAATTTTCGTGATATTCCGCAAAAAGAGACGTAGCACTGCTACGTCTCTACATTTTTTGTTGAGAGTAATTTATTTAAAAAACATCATTCAGAAGATAGATTTTGTATAGCTTGTTATTTTTATATATCTCAAATACTCGTAAAGCTTAAAATCCAATTTCTGGATCTACATCTTCTATCAGTCTAGAAAGAGCTTCAAAACCTCTAGGATCTTTTATATCTACTAGCGCCCATGAAGCTGCAAAGCGGACATTTTGGTCGTTACTATTTAAAGCTTGAATTAGAGGTTCTACTGATTTTTGTTGTACTAGAGAGCGTGCTGCTGCTCGTCTAACATCTTCGTCAGTATCTTTTAATGCATTTATAAGAGGTTGAACTGTTCGCTCATCTTTTAACTTCCCTAGTGATATCGCTGCGTTGTATCTAGTTCCTTGATATTCATCTTGTAGAGCATAAATAAGAGGTTCTACTGCTCTGGAATCACCTAAATATCCCAAAATATCGGCTGCTAATGCTCCGATTCCCATTTGTTCTACTTCATCAACCTCTAATAAAGAACCTTCTAGTAAGTTAATCAGAGGTTCTACCGTTCTTGAATCTTTAAACATCGTCAAATCTATGGCTATTTCGACCAAAGATTGTAAACAAATATTCTTTGTCAGCTTTGCCAACGCATTATCCACAATGCTGATATTATATTTACGCCAAATTTGATACCTTTCTTCAGTTTTATAAGCATCAATTTCTGTTTCCAGATATTCTGCGATTGTTAGCATCATCGCAGTGAGACTAGCGTATTTCCTCGTAATAGAAGGTTCAGAATTCTGAGTTTCAAAAATTACAGGGCAAGCATCAAGACTTTCTGGAATTAATATATAGCCTACCTGTTCCGATATGGGTTCGGGCGGAAAAATATAAAATAATAGGCAAATAATTGCTATATTTCCTTCATTGAAGGGAGGTTCATAATATTGAATTTTATTCAAACAAAATTTAACAGCATCTTGTAATGGTAAGTACCATCCTTCGCCTTCTTCATATTTAGAGCCATTCCTCCACTGATAAAGCTCAAATAATTCTGGTGGTAATTGAATTGGTAAATCTTGAGCTAATCGTTCAATTTCGGCATAACTTAATCCTGGCATTAAATTATGGACTAATTTTTCGTTCCCGTTTCTTTCCCAGCAAGCTAATATTCGATTTAACGCATTAGTTAAAGTTGACATGATATCAAGAAGATTCACGCGATATGCTTCTTTGTTTTCGGGTATGTAATTTAGATTTATTTCAACTTATTTAATTTACAAATCTAGCTTAGTAAATTTAACTAGCTTTAGCCTCATTTCCTGTAGATTCAGCAACCGCAGCCAATCTGTCCATAACAGCTTTACCAACAATTGCTACTTGAGACAAAGGCATTACTTTAATTTGTTTTATAATCTGGTTCACATCAGACGTTTCTGATGTTTGTTTCAAACCTAAATAATGAAGCAATTCTTCCATTGTATAGCCCGCTCTTTCGGCTATTTGGGCTAAATTCTGGGTATCTGGTATTGATTCTCCCTTTTCCCAAAGCTGCACGGCTGTCGGAGAAACACCCAAAAGCTTACCAAAGGCTCGTTGACTTATGGAGCCACGAGCAATTTTAACTATTTCAATCAGTTTCTTTCTAGCTTCTGAATCCACTATTGCAATACATCCAACGGCTTTAATAATAAGTCCAAATTTTATTTCTATTAAGTTTTATTAACTTGCCATTAACAAGTCAACTTGCAAATGATATTTTTAAAGTGTAGTTGCCAATTGTAAATCAACTTGCAGTAACTTTAAATTACTAAAGCTATGACTAATTTATTCTAGCCTGGAATTTAAATGGATTGTAACTAAATCTAATTATAAGGAAGGTGCATTATGAAGACTAAAATTATTAATACAAGCAATCGTACTTTTCTAACTTGCTTTTACCTCATTCTCCATCGACTCAGCCACAACACCTAATCTAGCTGCACCAGCTTGAACTATCTGAGCTACTTGAGATAACGGCATATTATTTATCTGTCTAAGAATTACGCTTAATTCAGAAGCTTCTGGAACTGGCTTTCCTTCGATACAACATAATAATTCTTCCAGAGTATAACCAGCTTGAGCAGCGATTCTACCCAAATTAGCTGTATCTGGTACTTTCTCTCCTTTCTCCCATGCTAGAACAGCTGTTGCTGAAACTCCTAACTGCTTACCAAAAGCCCGTAGGCTCATTGAACCGCGAGCTAGTTTTATTACTTCTACCAGTTTTTGTCTTCCTTTTGTATCCACGTTTGAAGGCTAGCTAATAACTATATAAATTGAAAACTTTCGTTTCCATATTACAAGTTTAATTTTTTGTTGACAGCTTTGTCCTCTAAGGTGTATGTTATTTTAAAGTAATAAGCGTGAACCAAAGATAACCACATAGCTGGTCTTTTTATCTACTTAGCTTAACAATTTACTAATCAATCGGTAATTTCTGCGAATCATCTGACGGGTTGCATCATGTTTAACAAAAAAAATAAAAAGAAACCATACCGCCCAAGAGGTAAAAATTTAATTACCTCTAATAAGATTAAACCAGATTTATGGCAACTTTCGTCAGCTGAAGCAAAAGTTGCTTTGAGAGCAACTGGTTTAGATGTCAAAAAAATTAAAAAAATTACTTTACTTAAACATAGAGTTTGTATTTCTTACTGGAATGAATCAGGTGGGGTTTGCAGTGGATTTTTCAGCTACCGCATTTTCCCAACTTGGCAGAAGGAAGTAGAGGTTTTGATTGAAAATAGCCCTAACTACAAGAGATTACAGCTAATAAATCACATTATAGAGCGGGAATTTAAGTATTATCCGTATCCTGTGGAGATGCAAGATGCAATTTGTAGTGCATTAGAAAACCGCCTATGTGTATTGAAAGCAATGTCACAAGAGACGGTTTCTGATGATGTAGGAATGGCTAGTGAGTGGGAATACTTCAAACCTTTTGTATCCAGTTCCTAATTCTTTAATTGTCTATCAATATTAATTGTTCACCGAAGCAGCTAGTTCGGCTAAACGTTCTTGTTGATCTTGGGATATACAAGACTGCACAATTGGGTCTAAATCGCCTTCTAAAACTGGGTTGAGCGAATAGTTTTCACCTAAACGGTGGTCGGTGGCACGATTGTCTTTGTAGTTGTAGGTGCGAATTTTCTCCGAACGCGAACCAGTACCAACTTGCGATCGCCTTAAGTCTGTAACAGCTTCTTGTTGTTCGCGCAGTTTCATTTCGTACAATTTGGCGCGGAGAATTTGTAAAGCCCGTTCTTTATTTTGCAACTGGCTGCGTTCTTCAGTACAGAAAATTCTGATCCCCGTAGGTTTGTGGTAAAGATCCGCTGCTGTCTCAACTTTGTTTACGTTTTGTCCGCCAGCGCCGCCAGAACGAGCGGTAGACATTTCGTAATCTTTGGGATCGATATGGATTTCTACATCATCTACTTCTGGCATTACCGCTACCGTGGCGGTAGATGTGTGAACCCTTCCCCCAGACTCAGTTAAGGGTACCCGCTGTACTCGATGAACTCCGGCTTCAAATTTAAGTTTGCTGTAGACACTATTGCCTTTAATTTCCAGAACTGCTTCTTTGAAACCGCCCATTTCAGCTAAAGACTCGCTGAGTAATTTTACTTTCCAACCCTGAGTATCCGCATAGCGCGAGTACATACGCACTAAATCGCCAGCCCAGATACTCGCTTCGTCGCCACCCGTTCCCGCGCGAATTTCCAACATGATATTTTTATCGTCATTAGGATCGCGTGGTAAAAGCAATACTTTTAAACGAGTTTCGAGTTCTTCTATTTGCTGTTCGAGTTCTTTAACTTCAAAAGCTGCCATTTCGTGCATTTCTGGGTCGCTTTGGGATTCTTTAGCGATTTCACGCGCCCCGGTTAATTCTTCTTGGGCTGTTTTCCAAATTTCGTAGGTATTTACGACTTCTTCCAATCCAGAACGCGCTTTTGCTACTTCCTGAAACTCATCGGGATTTCTAGCGGTATCGGGATCGGCTAAGCGACGAGTCAATTCGTTAAAGGTTTGTTCAACGGATTGTAGTTTCTCTAACAAATATTGTTCGGCCATGATGGTGCAACGCTCCTTTTAAAAAATAGTTATACAGGCAAAGACTAAAAAATCGACTCAGAAAAGCTGAGTCGTTTGATTGAAGTATTGCCTGGTGGCTATTTTTTGTTTTCGTCGCCCTTTTCTTCTTCGTTCTTTTTGGTTTGACTGCTAGACATACCGTATTTACGTAGGAAGCGTTCTACGCGACCTTCGGTATCAATAATCTTCTGAGTACCTGTATAAAAGGGGTGATTTCCAGACCAAACATCAACGTGTAATTCGGGTTTGGTAGAGCCAACGGTCATTACAACCTGGCCGTTACAGTAAACTTTGGCTTCTGGATACCACTCTGGATGAATTTCTGGTTTTGCCATTTTTCGTACTGAATGGTGAGCTTATATTGATTATGACGTACCTAACTCCAATTTTTCAAATATAGAGTTGGTAAGAATCCTGTGTATTAACGCTTGGAATACTGAGGAGCTTTACGAGCTTTGTGCAAACCGTATTTCTTACGTTCTTTAGACCGGGGATCGCGAGAAAGATAGCCTTCAGTTTTTAATGGGGGACGATTATCTGGATCTAGCTGACATAAAGCGCGGGCTACTCCCAAACGAACTGCATCCGCTTGTCCGGTTAAACCGCCACCATTTGCTCTGACCAAAATATCGTATTCGCTTTCCAATCCCAATGTTTCTAGAGGTGCTTTAATTCCTCCGATGTAGTTGGGGTTAAATTGGAAATACAAGTCGCCTTCTTTACCATTAACGGTTAATTTTCCGTTACCGGGAACTAAACGTACTCTTGCAACTGACGACTTACGACGACCAGTTCCCCAATATACGGCGCGTCCGCTATCTGTATCTGTTGCCTGCATTAATTTTGTTCTCCTGGAAGTGTATTAATTGTCAATTCTTTGGGCTGTTGTGCCGCATGAGGATGCTGCTCGCCTGCGTACACTTTTAGCTTTTTGAATAGCTGTCGCCCTAAATTGTTTTTAGGCAGCATACCTTTAACAGCTTTTTCGATAATACGTTCTGGTATACGTGCTTGTAGGTGTTCAAAGGTTTCTGTCTTCATTCCACCAGGACGACCTGAGTGACGGCGGTAAAGTTTTTGACTACTCTTTTTACCAGTCACTACTACTTTTTCTGCATTCACGACAACTACAAAGTCGCCTGCATCCATATGTGGAGTATATTGTGGTTTATTTTTACCACGTAAAACCATTGCGATTTCGGTAGCTAGACGACCGAGACGTTGCTCTGCTGCATCTACTACATACCAATCTCGCTGTACTGTTTCTGGGTTGGGAAGATAGGTTTTGCTCATTACTTACTACAATTCACTATTAATAAATTTACATTTTTATGCAGTAATTTCACCTAGAATATTATCTGATTTATTTACAGAAGCATCTGGGAAATTATCTGGGTAATTATCTGAAAAATCAAATAAAGGCTGAGTATCGTACCAAATTTCGGGAGGGAAAGGAAATTCGTCATATCCTACCCGCAACAAACACAAACCCTGTGGAGGTGCGGCATATTTTACTTCTTCTCGGCGCTCTTGCTGCCAGATTTGAGTAAAATTTTCTACAGTTCGGTTTCCGGTAGCAACTTGAACCAGCATTCCTACCAATAAACGAACCATACCATAGAGAAATCCATCTGCTTGAATTTCAATATGTACTAATCCCCCACGACGATAACATTCTACTTCTTGTACGTTTACCCATGAATGCTTGCGTCCGGAATTCGCACGGTGAAAAGCCGATAGGTGATGCTTTCCAATCAACGGTTTAAGGGCACTATATATTAAGGATTCATCTAGTTCCGCTTGATAATAGTGCCAGCTAAAGGGTTTAACAAATAGATTTGGTACTTTTTCGTTATATAGCGTATATCGATATCGTCGATAGGTTGCATCAAAACGAGCGTGCCAATTATTGCTAACACCTGCGGAGCTTCTAATCAATATACCCGACGGCAAGTAACTATTTAAAATAGATGCCCACTTTGATGGTGGAATTTTGCTCGTGATATTGAAATGAGCTACTTGAGCGGCTGCATGAACTCCACTATCTGTTCTCCCGGCACCGTGTAAAGTGACTTTATCGCCTACTACAGTAGAAATTGCTTTCTCAATTTCTTCTTGAACGCTACGATATTTGGGTTGCCACTGCCAACCATGAAAATGAGTGCCTTGATACTGAATTACCAAGGCAACCCTTTGAGTAAGTTCTGGCAGTTGGTTTGACATACAATAAAATTAAGGATGTCGCTAAAAAAACCACATCCCGACACAGCCATTACACTAGTTCAATAATTGCCATCTGGGCGTTATCGCCGCGACGAGGCACTGTATGCAAAATACGGGTATAACCACCTTTGCGATCGCCATATCTAGTGGGTACTTGTTCAAATAAAGCATGAACTAAATCTTTGTCATAAAGATACCCAATAGCTTGACGGCGTGCATTTAAAGAACCATCTTTAGCTAAGGTAATCATTTTTTCTACTTCCGAACGTACTACTTTAGCTCGGGTAGCGGTGGTAGTAATTCGTCCATGACGAATCAGTTCTGTAGAAAGCGCTCGTAGCAAAGCACGACGCTGATCGGCTGGTTTACTAAGTTTTTTGAGTTTAGAACGGTGACGCATGATAGCACTTAATGGTTATTTTTATTTAGGGGTGTTTTGAAGCCCTTTCTGTTGGCAAAGTAATACCTAAGCGTCGCTGTAAAGCTTCTACTACTTCTTCTGCTGACTTCTGACCAAAGTTCTTGATTTCAAGCAGGTCTTCTTGGGTATAATCCAATAGATCGGCTACCGAGTTAACTTGCGCTCGCTTCAGACAGTTGTAAGCTCGCACGGAAAGCTGTAATTCTTCGATAGGTATTTGAGCCGTTGGATCTTGGTTGTCTTCTGGAAGCGTATCCTCTGGGTTAATTTCGATGTTTTTCAGCGGATTAAATAATTCCACTAAA
>CAYMZW010000364.1:2588-7198 GCA_964395005.1 uncultured Rivularia sp. | reverse complement strand
GCTACCTCTTGGTTTAAAGTAACGGCTTTTCCTTTACCGGATAATTTAGTAGGTGTTGCTTTTGATAACGTCGGCGAGCGCAAGCGGATGGAAAATGCTTTAGCAGAAAGCGAGCGTTTGTATCGTAATGTAGTTAACAGCGTTAAAGAAGTTGTTTTTCAGATAGCTAAAACGGGCATTTGGACGTTTTTAAGTGCAGCTTGGAGTGATATTACTGGGTTTAAAGTAGAAGATAGTTTGCTCAAGTCGTTTACAAATTTGATGTATGCCGAAGAAGAGAAACTCCAAAGTAGAGAATTATTTGAATCGGTAATTTCAGGGGAACAAGAAAATTTTCAATATGAATTCCGCATTCTTACCCAAGATGGTAATTTCCGTTGGCTGGAAATGTACGCTGAAATCGAACATAATTCTGATGGCGAAACCCTTGGGGTTTACGGTACCCTAAATGATGTTACCGAGCGCAAGCAAACAGAAGCTGTTTTACAAGCAAGGGCTGATGAATTAGCTCAAATCAATTTAATCCTGCTACAAACTACCAGCGAATTAGAAAAACGCAATAAAGAATTAGATCAGTTTGCTTACGTTACCTCCCACGATTTAAAAGCACCTTTAAGAGCAATCGCTAATTTATCGGAGTGGATTGAGGAAGATTTAGAAGAAGCATTAACTGAAGATACGCAAAAGCAAATGAATTTGTTACGCGGTAGAGTTTATCGTATGGAAGCTTTGATTAACGGGCTTTTACATTATTCCCGTGTCGGAAGAATCAAAACTCAACCGGAAACGGTTGTAGTTGCTCAACTTCTAGCAGAAATAATTGACTCGATTGCTCCTCCACAAGAGTTTACTATCGAAATTGTAGGGGAAATGCCTACTTTATTTACTGAAAAGATTCCTTTGCAACAGGTTTTTAGTAATTTAATTAGTAACGCTGTCAAACACCACGATCGAAGTGATGGTAAAGTGATAATTTCCGTTCAAGAGCAAGAAACATTTTACGAATTTACAGTTGCAGATAATGGTAAAGGTATTGCTCCCCAATATCACGACAAAATTTTTGTTATATTCCAAACTTTAGAGGCGCGTGATAAGCGTGAAAATACTGGTATTGGTCTTGCTATAGTTAAAAGAATAGTTGAAGAATCTGGAGGAACAATCGCATTAGAATCTCAAGTCGGCAAAGGCACATCTTTGAAGTTTACTTGGGCTAAGAAAAGTATATCAATCTAAGAAAGTAGAGAATAAAATAAAGCGAATAGAAAAAGCGACAAAATCTTAAATTTTAGTTATATTTGTAAATTATCCGGCTCTACACAAAGACTACTGCGCTCTATAACTAAGATAATTGATAACAAGGTCTTTTTGCTTTTGCTTGCTCATTACTAAGAGTTTTCCAACAGCAATCAAACCGAATTACCATGCCTCTTCCTAAAGACTGGCATTTAATATTATTAAGTTATGACTATTTGATGGTTAAATAAAAATTTAAATTTAGTATTTTGGGATACGAGCAAATCCCAAACTAAAAATAAATTTATCAAAACTACAGTTGGAGAAAAAAATGGAAGAAAAAATTTTAAATGTGCTACTTGTTGAAGATGACGAAGTAGATGTGATGAACGTCAAAAGGGCATTTAAAAAAAGTAATATTAACAATCCCCTTTACGTTGCTTTCAATGGATTAGAAGCCTTGACTATGTTACGAGGTTGCAATGGCAAGTCTCCACAAATTCCTCCACGGCGAAGAATTATTTTGCTAGACTTAAATATGCCTAGAATGGGAGGATTAGAGTTTCTTGAAGAATTAAGATCGGATTCTACTTTAAAGCCAATACCAGTAATTGTACTAACAACTTCCGATGAAGATAAAGATAGGATCGAAGCTTATAATTTAAATGTAGCAGGATATTTATTAAAACCAGTTAAGTTTACTCAATTCGCCGAAACAATGGCTACTTTAAATAAGTATTGGTCTTTATGCGAAATACCTTAAACCATATCATCAAATCACATAATCAAACTACAGTGGATGATATGTAAAAATATATCACAGTATATAAAATGTATCTATCTCTATTTTAGTTAGGATACAAACTATCTATTTGTTACCCAAAAGGGTAGAATCTTATTTATAATTTATTGTAATATTCTCATTGTATCAGCTTAGATAGTTTCTTTCCTTGTTGAACAAAGCAAAGGACTATTAACCCGATAGAAAGCGAGTTACGAGTCAATTCATCCAACTTTTAGCATCAGTTTAGCTGCTGGAGGAAAGTCTCGTCTGTGCTGAAAATAGATATATAAATCGATTACGCACGGAGCAGACTATGCAAATGGGACTTCAAGAATCTGACAAGCAGCAACGTAATTCCGAACTTCCACTTATCTTAGCAGTTGAAGACAACGAAGATAATTTATTGATAATTAATTACGTGGTTGATTCTTTAAACTGTAGATTCATTGGCGAGCCAGATGGAAAGAAGACTTTGTTAATTGCAAAAGAATCTCAGCCTAATTTAATATTACTAGATATCATGTTGCCAGAGACAAATGGTATAGACTTGTTTCATTGTTTGAAGCAAGATAGCTCTACAAGTCATATACCTGTGATTGCAGTAACGGCATTAGCAAGAGCTGATGAGAAAAAATCTATCTTAGAGGCTGGTTTTGATGCTTATATCAGCAAGCCTTATATGCTTGAGGATATAGAAGAATTGATTTGTAGCTATCTTAATTTGAAGCAGAATCGGAGCTAAGCTATGCTTTTTTAGCAGAAACTAAATTATAGTTTTCAGTAAATAAAGCAATAATACTCACGTAATTTGTATCTAAATGAGTAGCAAAAAGAATATTGCTTACATCCGAATTCGTAACTTCCTCAATTATTTGTTTAAACTCTGGCCGCAAGATTTTTTCTATACTACCCCTTGCTTTCTTAACTATTTCCTCATAGCCTGCTGCCATTAAAAGTTTCTCTGGTTTAGTAATCGCATTTTCAATAACGATAGTTAATTTGTTGTCTAAAAAACGGCAGTAAACATCTTCAGGTTGATGTCCTAACTTATCTAGAAATAAAGACTGTATGCGTTCAACCAAGATTTGGTCTACATTGCCAGAAGGTGAAATTTGTGAATACATGATAAATACGGATTAACAACAGCCGACACTTACTGATTCTATTTGATAAATAAAGATTAGCCGATTAATCAATTGATTATTTTAATACTTAGTAGAAAGTTTTAAGATTAAACTGGGGATAATATGTGATATTTTTAACTATATTAATAGCCGTATTTTTAGCCATGATTAATTATCTTTCTACCAATAAAAAATGATTAAATAAAAAATTATTCCATTGAAGAATGACTACCATTCTTCGTATTATCAAATTTTGGCTTTGCTTTAGGAATGGCATCTGGGTTACGAACTTCTGGGGTATTTGATAGTACTACAACAATACCGCTTCTACCAGTTTTTAAAGTAGCATCACCCATCAAATCTAATACTTTTACTTCTAATACTTCCTCAATCAATACTTTTAATTTAGGTTCTATAGCATCATCTAAGCCAGAGCGTACCTGTTCTGCTAATTCTTCTTGTCCTTGATTAACTAATAATTGTTCTGCTGGAGTAATTGAATTTTCCATGACAATCGCTAAAGAATCATCAAATAGTTGACAAGTCACTTTTGTTGGCCTATGTCCTAACTGATTGGAATACAAACCTTGAATACGTTGCGAAAGTTCTCTTTCTCTTTGTCCGCGAGTTGGAATAGAAATTTTCATAATGTTCTCCAGCTAAGTTTTGACCGCAGTCGATAAGTCATTATTGATACATAGCGCCAGAAGCTGCACTCATGCTATCTACAATTTTATTTCTCGGTACAGCAAACTGCTACGTAAGCTAAATATCTCAAAATAAATTGAGTCATCAAAAGCAGTGATATTTGATTTGCTTGCAGCCCGTATCTAAGAATCAATTAATAGAATACAGCTTCAGAAACAAGAAAACAGCATTCGAGTGACAGATATTAAGAAATTTGAGAATAACTCTTTAGATGTAATTTTTGTACGAACAAATAATATTTCCCTATGCTTATTGAATAACTAAGATAGCGCAGGGTGAATGATGCAGTACGTCATTGCTGACGCTGCCTAAGAAAGCTTCCGCAATTGCATTATGCCCTTTGCGACCCAAAATTATCAAATCTACGTTTAAATCTTTAGCGATTTGGCAAATTTGGGAGCCAACATTTTCTGTACTTCCATAACATTTACATTTAACCCGAACACCTTGCGAGGAAGCTTGTTTTTGATATAGTGCTAAATGTTTTTCAACTTGTTGATGTTTAGTTATATTAGCCTCTTCAATTAAGTCTATATTAGCCATTGCTGGAGACATACCAGTTGTTCCAGGGATTCGGGACAAACCCATGCCGCTATCCATAGACGTTTGAGACATCATGGCCATTTCGGTAAAATCGGATAAACAATGAATTAATGTTAACTGCGCTCCGATACTTTGAGCTAAGCTTAATGCTTCAGAAAAAACGGATTCATCTTTGGGTGAAAGTTCTAAAGCTACAAGAATATTTGTAAAAGCCATTT
>CAYMZW010000364.1:0-2488 GCA_964395005.1 uncultured Rivularia sp. | reverse complement strand
CTTCTAAAGATAGATACTAATCTCTATCAGTTAACAGTTAACAGTTAACAATTACCTTTAACTTTTAGCCTTTAACCTTTAACCTATTCCCCTTTACCTTCTTCCCAACTTCAGTAATAAGAATCAAAACTGGGATGATTTCTAATCTTCCCATCCACATAAATATAATTAAAACTAGTTTTCCTAACCAAGGTAGTTCGGGTGTGGTAATACCAACTGATAAACCTACACTTCCTAAAGCTGAAGCGGCTTCAAATAAAACATCGCTTAAACTGTAGTCAGATAAATTTAGCTGCAATAAAATAAATACGCCAATCATTAATATTATTATCCACAGAAAGCCTAGAATTGCTGCTGCTTCTATCCGACGAGAAGCTTCTGTTTCATTGACAATTTCACCGTCAAGTTTATAGCTCATTGACTCATGAGATTTCAATGAAATTCTGCGGAATCTCCAAACTGCTCCTTTACACAAAAATACCAATCTATTTAACTTAAATCCACCAACGGTTGAACCAGCAGTACCGCCGACAATCATTGCTAAGGTTAATAATAGTTTAGCGCTATCGCTCCAATCGGATAAACTAACAGTATTAAACCCGCAAGTTCCAAAAGCGGAAGCCCAATGAAAAACTGTATCCAGCCACAAAGGAGAACCGAAATAACTGTAATTTATTAAACCTAAAAATCCAATTCCGCCAGCTAATAAAAGCCATAAAGCCTGATGTTGATTATCGTTCCATAATGCCGATAAACGCCCTTTGGTTAATAATCGATAGTGAACCGGAAAACTAACAGCCCCAATAATCATAGTTGGAATAACAGCCATTTGAATTATCGGAGAATAAGCACCGATACTATCATCCTTAACGCTAAACCCTCCGGTAGACATTCCTGCCATACCGTGATTTAATGCTTCCCACCAAGGCATTCCCGCAATTCTAAATATAAAAATACTGCCTATTGTATATAGTAAATAAATCCACCAGATATTTCTTGCTGTAGCTTGTACATTAGAGGCAATTCTTTTTTCTCTTCCTTCACTAGAATAAAGTTGATAAGCATCGGTAGTAGGTTCTAAAAGCGATATCACTAAAACAATTACACCTACACCACCAATCCATTCCATAAAACTTCGCCACCACTGCAAACTATAAGGTAGTTGACTAGCTCGGAGTGCAACTGATAAACCAGTGCTAGTAAATCCAGAAAAAGCTTCAAATAGAGCATTCCAAGGATTTTGAAAATTAAGAATAGTTTGAGATGTTTCCGGAGAAGCCGCCAAATTTGAGGCTATCATTAATAACGGAACTGCTCCAATAATCGGTATAATTAACCAACATAAAGCTACAGTAATCATAGCGTGGCGAATTTTACTTTCTTCAGCACCAGCAGAAAATAAACGGAATAGCAATTGTCCGATTATTAAAGGTGTAATACCGCAAATTATGAAAGGTAAAATTGCATAATATTCACCCCATAGCAAACAAACAGGTATTGAGAATAAAGCCATTATTCCCGGTACATGAAGAAACAAACCGATATCGCGAAGAATGGTTTTAGTATAAGAATTCATTTGTCAGTTAACAAAGAGCAGTGAGCAGTTAACAGGCGGGCAGTTTTCAATTCTAAGTATTAATAAACTTGTATAAATTGATATTATAATTTTAAGCTTTATCGTAAATTACTGAAACCAACCAAAGACTAAAATGCGATTTTTTTGATCTATCTAACGACTTAGTTGATAATTGCTCACTGCTCACTGCTCACTGCTCACTGCTCACTGATAACTGATAACTGCTCACTGTTATGTTTAGTTAAAAGCTGTAAGTATTTTTCGTTATTCTTTGCTTGCTGCCATTTTTCTTTAAATATTGCGGCTGATTCTGCTTTTACAGGATCGACTTCATTGGGTAAAATCTCTTGACGTAGTTTTTTTTCTTCTTCTTTTGAGCTAGCTTTTTGCGGATTGCTGCGATATTTCTTCCCACTTTTATGATTGGCATATCGACGGGCACGAGTGTAGCCCATTTGTAAAAACTTTCGTGCCATATCAGCACCGACAAAATCATCTTGACTTAGATAATCTAAAAATAGTTGATAAATTTTATTGCTTGATTCTTTGGCAATATCCGGAGTTTTAAACCGCCAAAAAGGTAAAATCTCCGATTTATACGGTTCTACCATTAATACTCCTTGTTCCCCTTTACCAACTACATAAAGTTCGGGAGATTCGCGAAAATTGATGTTTTTATAATCTAAGGAATAATCAAATTTTTTCATTTTTGAAATGTTAGATATTAGTTGTTAGTCGTTAGTGGTTAGTTGTTAGTTGTTTGTACCGTTAGGTTTGTAGTTGAGGGTTAAATCCTAAATACGAGCGAAGACGGCGCTTAATAAAAACTTTTTTACCTATCAAAATGAATATCGATTACTGTTAACTGCTCACTGTTCACTGTTCACTGTTCACTGTTAACTGCTCACTGTT
>CAYMZW010000363.1:0-7220 GCA_964395005.1 uncultured Rivularia sp. | reverse complement strand
ATGGTGCTTCGGTAACTTCTCCCCTTCAAGCCCAATTACGTCAACCTTTGTTTCTGGAAGTTGGTTGGTTAATTAATCCCAATTTACGTCAGCGGATGATTCGCAGCTACAACGATAAAGGGGAATGGGTTAGTTTAACTTTGGTTACTGAAAGGAAAAAATGATATTTGGTGAAAGGTAATCGTATAAACGTTTTTATGTTTCAGAAATTATAAATCAATTTTCAAATTAATTTGTTTTTACGTTTTAAAAGAATATTTCTCTAGGTACTTCAAAAAAGGGGCGCTTTTTGCTATTATTATATAATGGGGATATGAGCTTCAATAAAAAAATTATCATTATTTCCATTATAAAAAAGCTTATATAAATATAATACCATTGTAGTAGTACTTATAAATCAAAATTTTTTTTCCTCAATAATTAACATGCTTAAATACGATTAAAAGCTTTGAAAGTCTTATTATAGCGGTATTGCTATACTCGGTGACTAAGATGATTGAGGTTAAAAATCGGCAGGGGAAAATGTTTTTATTTTGATAAATGCAAATCAATTTTCAAATTAATTTGTTTTTACGTTTTAAAAGAATATTTCTCTAGGTACTTCAAAAAAGGGGCGCTTTTTGCTATTATTATATAATGGGGATATGAGCTTCAATAAAAAAATTATCATTATTTCCATTATAAAAAAGCTTATATAAATATAATACCATTGTAGTAGTACTTATAAATCAAAATTTTTTTTCCTCAATAATTAATATGCTTAAATATAGGAAAAACGATGATTTTCTTGTATTCCGCGCTTTCTCTAATCCTCTAACTTAAATCAAATAACAATTAGATTGCAAAGCTTTTTCAAGTAGAATTTGATATTCATCATCATTAATAGAGAAAGCACCAAAACGTTCTAAATGAGGATTCATCATCTGAGCGTCAAAAAAGATAAACTGTCTTTCGCGCAATCTTTCTACTAACTTAACCATAGCGACTTTTGAGCCTTCGGGAATGTTAAAAAACATTGATTCGCCAATAAAAGCACCACCAATAACAATTCCTAAAATTCCTCCAGCAAGTTTATCGCCTTGCCAAGTTTCAAAACTATAAGCCCAACCGCTTTGATTTAACGCATAATAAATATCTTTTAATTCTTCAGAAATCCAGGTAGAGTCTCTATCTGCACATCCATCAACAACCGCTTCAAAATCGCGATTGATTGCCACAGAAAACCGCTCTTGATTGATAACTCTCCTTAAAGACTTAGGAAAACGGAATCTGTCATCTAAAGGAATCAAAGTGCGATCGCGACTACCATACCATCCCAAGTGATTATTTTCATCAGCCATGAGAAAATAGCCTTGGGAGTATCCTTGGATAATAGCAGCGACATCATATTGCATAAAACAGTTATCACTTAGCAGTTAGCAGTTATTATTCCCTATTAGCAGACTAATAAAATTTAAATAAATAAATAAATAAAGAAGATGACTCAACCAATTCCACCAATAACTTTACCACCTGCGGAAAATCCTCAACAAGAAGGAGAATGGTTGTTTTCTCGGTTAAATTCCTTCTTAGATCAAGAATTTCTTCCAGAAACTATTAATCAAGATATAGCCCAACGTGCGGCGCAAATCTTTGTGCGGCAGCGCATGGAAGGGGAAAATGATTTAGGAGAATTGGTACTTGCTATTGTTACCGAAATGCAAGCTTTTGACTTTTCCGAAAGCTTCTATGGAGAGTTTGCAATTGCTAACGCTGTGAGCGATTTGCTTTTAGAAAGTTTAGGAATTGATAAATGTTGCGGACAGTAAACACAAGTTAGGAGTTAGGAGTTAGGAGTTAGGAGTTGTAAGTTAAGAGTTAGGAGTTAGGAGTTGTAAGTTAAGAGTTAAGAGTTAGGAATTAGGAATTGAAGTTAGGAGTTTTTCCTTAATCTGAATTCAATTCCAGGTTAAAACCTCTTGTTTTTTGTTGTAAAAATTCCTCAGATATCACATAAGGCAATAATGACAAAAATAATGCTTAATATATCCTTGGTTTTTATAACTCTTAATTCCTAACTCTTAATTCCTAACTCCTAACTCCTAACTCCCAACTCTTCATTCCTAACTCCTAACTCCTAACTCCTAACTCCTAACTGAATCAAACTACCAACTAGACTTAACTACTCCAGGCAATAAACCTTTGTGTGCCCAATCGCGTAAAACGTTGCGGCATAGTCCAAAGTCGCGGTAGACGGCGCGAGGACGACCTGTAGCCCAACAGCGGTTCATACGGCGATTTGGAGCGCTGTTACGAGGTAAGCGCTGTATTTTGCGATGAATTTCGAGCTTTTCCAAAGGATCTGCTGTTTGTCTAAATTCGTCTAACAAGTCTTGACGCTTATCCCAATATTTATCTACCATCTTGGCGCGTTTTTTCTCGCGCTCTACCATAGCTTTTTTAGCCATAAAATTGCGAATTACCTAATTATTTTTGAACAGCATTCCCCATTTTAGCGAACTGCACTACTTATGACATTAATATTTGCATTTTGAGGAGAAATTTTTGGCGCAGTCGGACATAAATCGGCTAACTCACATTCTTGACAAGCCGGATTTCTGGCTTTACACACAGCACGCCCGTGATAAATTAGCCGAATTGACCAATTTTCCCAGTCTGCTTGCGGCAATAATTTCATTAAATCCCTTTCAATCCGAACTGCATCATCATGCTTTGTTAAACCCAATCTTTGACTCAAACGGCTGACATGAGTATCAACCGTTACCCCAACATTAATTCCAAAACCATGAGCCATAACTACATTTGCCGTCTTCCGGGCTACTCCCCGAAGCTGCAATAGTTCTTCCATTGTTTGAGGAACTTTTCCGCCAAACTCTTTGACTATGGTCTGACAAGCGGCTTTAATATTCTTGGCTTTATTCCGATAAAATCCTGTAGAACGTACCAAAGTTTCAAGTTCTTCGATCGGTGCATTCCCCAAACTTTGGGCATCAGGAAATTGACGGAATAACTCCGGTGTTACTTTATTCACTCGTTCGTCAGTACATTGAGCGGAAAGAATCGTTGCCACAAGTAGCTGTACTGGCGTTGAATAATTTAACGAGCAAGTTGCATCTGGATACAAACGCTTGAGGCGCACCAAAATACAGTGCGCCCGCTGCTTTTTACTAGAAACCTTCTTGCCGTTAGTACTTACCCCAATAAATTTTTCACCCATTCCAACTGGCTGGTTTCCTTTACTATGAGCAAAATTCCTATTCCTAAAAGTAGCACCAAACCAGTTTGCATAACACCTTCTTGAATGCGATTAGGTAAAGGCTTACCGCGCACTCCTTCAATTAATAGAAAAGCGAGTTGTCCGCCATCTAAAGCCGGTAAAGGCAAAATATTGATGAAAGCTAAGTTGATGCTAATTAATGCTGCGAAAAAGAACAAACTACCAGTATCGTTTTGAGCAATACTCGCACCAATTTTGACGATTTTAACAGGCCCGGCCACTTGACCTGCTGTTTCACCAAAATTTGTAACTAATTTACCAAAACCTTGGACTGTCTGAGAGATAATATTTTGAAACTGAGTTGCGCCGACGCTAAACGCTTCTACAATATTTTTGGTTGCGCGACGCTCTACTTTACCATTAGGAGATAAACCAACACCGATACTACCTCCGCCAGGTTTAGCTTCGGGAACTACCGTTAAATCAATATTTTGGTCGCCTCTCTTAATTTTTAACTCAATTGCTTCTCCTGGATGACTTTTGATAACGTCTCTTAATTTTTCTATCTCTTGCAATGATTGACCAAACTCCGTACCATCTGCGGATAGAATTACATCTCCAGGCTTTATTCCAGCAGACTCAGCTGCGTTGCTAACCTGCGGAGCAAGTTGTTGAATTAAAACACCTGGTTGAGGCGCTTCCGGTATTCCTACAAAAGCAACCTGAGACACTAGCAGAAAATAAGCAAAAATTAAATTTGCTATTACTCCAGCGCTAATCACAATTGCTCTATCTAAAACCGGACGGTTACGCAGCAAATTCGGGTCATCTGGTTCAATTGTACTGTCGGGGTCATCATCCGGAAACCCAACAAAACCACCCAACGGAAAGGCACGCACCGCATATTCAGTTTCAGGCCCCTGATACTTCAAAAGTACCGGCCCAAAACCCAACGAAAAGCGATTAACATGAATACCTTGGGATCTTGCTGCAAGAAAATGTCCCAACTCATGGACAAAAATTAATACAGCCAACACTGCGATCGCCGCTAAAACTGACATAAAATATTTCTGAATTTAATTAAACTATACATTTCTTTATTTTAGATTGTGAATAGGGCATAGGGCATTGGGCATGAGGAATAGTTAGGAGTTAGGAGTTAGGAGTTAGGAGTTAGGGGTTAGGGGTTAGGAATTAGGAGTTAGGAATTAGGAGTTAGGAGTTAGGAGTTAGGGGTTAGGAATTAGGAGTTAGGGGTTAGGAGTTAAAAAATTATTTAATTTTATCTATTACCATTACCAATTACCAATTCCCCATGCTCCATGCCCTATGCCCAATTACCAATTACCAATTCCCCATGCTCCATGCCCCATGCCCCATGCCCCATGCCCCATGCCCAATTCCCTAATTTATACTTCCAAAATCTCTTTGCCGCCTAAATAAGGTTGCAAGACTTGGGGTATATGTAAAGTACCGTCGGGTTGTTGATAGTTTTCTAATATAGCTGCCATTGTTCTTCCTACTGCTAATCCGGAACCGTTGAGGGTATGTACGAAAGATGTTCCTTTTTTACCAGTTTCTTTGAAGCGAATGTTGCCCCTTCTGGCTTGAAAGTCTCCACAATTTGAACAACTGGAAATTTCGCGATATTTACCGCTTGAAGGCAGCCAAACTTCTATATCGTAGGTTTTGGTTGCTGAAAATCCTAAATCTCCGGTACATAGCTCTACGACTCGGTAGGGCAATTGTAAAGCTTGTAAAATTGCTTCGGCATTGTTAAGTAATGTTTCTAATTCATCAAAAGAAGTTTTTGGACTAACTAATTTAACTAATTCAACTTTATTAAATTGATGCAGACGAATTAAACCTCGCATATCGCGTCCGTAACTTCCGGCTTCGCGACGAAAACAAGGGGTATAAGCACAGTGATATATCGGTAATTCTTCTAAATTAAGAATTTCATCGCGATAAAGATTTGTTAAGGGGACTTCCGCTGTAGGGGTAAGCCATAAATCATCTTCGGCGCATTTAAAGCTGTCTTCAGCAAATTTAGGTAGTTGCCCAGTAGCTGTTAAAGATTGACTATTAATCAAAAATGGCGGAACGACTTCTACATAACCGGCTTCTACTTGACGATTGAGCATAAATTGAATTAATGCCCTTTCTAAAGCCGCACCAGCACCAATCAAGGCAACAAAACGACTTTGTGCAACTTTTACGGCTCTTTCAAAGTTAAGAATTCCTAACTTTTCGCCGATTTCCCAATGAGGAGTAATATTTGAGTTTTGAGGTAAGTACTCGTCACCCCAGCGTCGAATCTCGACATTATCTTCTTCGCTTTTGCCAATAGGTGTAGACTCGCTGGGTAAATTAGGAAGTGCGAGTACTCGTTGTTCTATCTGAGCTTTTATCTCTTTTTCTTGAGGTTCAAATTCGCTTAATTTCGTTTTGAGAGAATTACCTTCCTCTCGTAATTCTTTAATTTCAGCGTCTTGGGGACTGGTACCCGACTTAATTTTTTGTCCTACCAACTTACCAATTTCGTTGCTGCGGGCTTGAAGTTGACTTAAAGTAGTTTGTAAATCGCGTTGTCGCTGATTTAAGTCAACAATTGGCTGAATATCGTAATTATCGCCACGATTCTTCAACAAGTCTATAATTAGCTGGGGATTTTCGCGTATTTGCTTGATATCTAGCACAGATGTTTCTCAGTTTAAGACTAATTTAAAATTTCAAATATTTGAATCAATACATAAAGAATTATTGTAATGTTGCCTTGACTCCATAGCAAAAAAATTTTACCGCGAGGAAGTCGCGAGTAAGGAACTGAGGAAAATAATTATATGCTCGCGCATACCTTTATGCAGAAGAACTGAAAAAATTAATCCTACTACTAGCATCGTCTTCCAAATGTAAACAAAGTAATTTCTCTGTAAAAAGGATTTATTAAGAAAGATACTAAAAATTTCCGGATCGAGACGCAGAAGAAAAGAAACAGTGAGCAGATTGATTTCTTCCTCCAATCCTTCTATTTTCCTCTTTTAGCTTCAAATCGTATCGCCATCACACTCACCTGGTGATACGATTTAACAACCAAATTGAACATACAAGCCCTACAAAATGGGCTGTAATTGTATTAGTATTAGCCTGTACTGCAAACAAATCTTGAGCGGTAATTCGATTAGGATCTACACCACCTACAATCGTTCCTGCTTGAGATGATGACACTTTAACCAATAACAAGCCTATAGTCGCTTGCGCTCCTAATAGCGTCAACAGCATTCCTACGAAATTTACCGTCAAAGCTAATTGTAAAGTTTTAACCGTCTCGATTTTGCGAGGGCGGTTATTTGGGTTGGTAGATTGCAGTTGTCTACCAATATTTTTGCAGCGAAATGCTAAATAAACGCTTATTCCTAACGTTACTAGTCCGCAAATGGCCAAAAATACGCCAACGCCAGTATTTGCGGTGCTAACTCCTCTGGTAACGTTACGGCCAAAGATCACAAATACTAATAATAATAAGGCGGAAACTACCCCCAGTACCAGTTGCAATATAAAACTAATCCAACCTGTAATACGAAAATTTTGCCCAATAGAACGGACTTTGGAAGAAGACGGATTGTCAAGCTGTTCTGACATATCTATAAACCATTTGTGCTTGTGCTATGCTTTCGTGCATTATTGCACCAACTATATTTATCAGCGCAAGGTAATAATTTCCCTATTAATACATAAATTCTTCACGTTACCTTCTTATTTCCGAGACTATCTCCGAGAGAATTTATAAACACTTAAGTGCAAATGCCCTAATTTAATCGATTTGCATAAGTCTAATTACCTACGGATAATCTTCGTAAAAAAAGTAATTGTTAAGTTTTACGTAAAAAACAGCAATTTACCTTTAAAATTGCTTAGGTGCCATTTTATGCTTAAGCAGTTCTAATTTGCTTGGCATCACTTGACACATTGAAAGCGATTCTCACCGTTTTCAAGCAACTCC
>CAYMZW010000362.1:0-7226 GCA_964395005.1 uncultured Rivularia sp. | reverse complement strand
CTTATTCAACATATTCATAGCAATTTCCAAACTATATTTCATGCGATTAAAAGCTTCGGCTAAATCGCCGATTTCATCATTCTTTTGTCTGCCGAAACTAGCATCCATATCGCCGACGCTAACTTGCTCGGCTACTGTGGCAATTCCTTTAATTCGCTGTAAAATAGTTGTTTTTAATAGCAGATTCATGATTACAACTATAGATGTAAAAATCATCGCTACAACTCCCATAACTATCATAAAAGATCGATTGGCATTGTCAAAAATCCTTTGGGCAGGTACATAAACGATTTGAGTGGCAACAATTTCATTCAACTTCCATCCGTAACCATTTTCTGTTCCATAAGTGTTTATCTGGCTTTGCGGTGCTTTATCGAGAGTCGTATGACAGCGGAGACAGCTTTCGTTTTTAATTTGAAAAGGTTTGGCTGTGTAGTACAGTTGCGTTCCATTCATATTACGAAAACCCGATATAGATTTTGTTTCGGGTTCCTGACGAAATCTATTGACAATTTCAGCCTCAAAATCATCGGCTTTATCTCTTAAATTTGTAGGATTTAATGCCGCATCTTTATATAAGAAATTTTGAAAATCTGGACTTTTACGAAAATATTCAAAGGCTTCTCTAACTGCATAAGTTGGTATTGCTTCAGGAATAAATTCTTCTTGAGTTTCAAGTTTTGGCAACAATAAAGGTTGTACCCTATCGTTGGTATAGGTTCTAATTGAATTATTCATTGTCATTAATGCCGCAGCTTTAGAATCTATCTCGCTCTCAGCTTTCTTTTCTAATATATTTGCCAGCGATATCCCGCTTATTAAAATACCGATGGTGAAAACAATTATTAAGCTTATCGTTACTTTGGTTCCGATTTTCATGATTTTAAGGGAGAAGGGGGAGAGGGGGGAGAGGGGGAAGAGGGGAGAGAGGGGGGAGAGAATTATTAAATCCTTTCACCCTCTAGGTGTGGAATACCAACTAACAACTAACAACTAACAACTAACAACCAACAACTAACCTCTTTTCTTATTAATCATATTCATGGCAATTTCTAAACTATATTTCATTCTGTTAAAAGCTTCGGCTAAGTCACCAATTTCATCTTTGTTTTGTTTGCCAAAATTAGCATTTATATCACCAACGCTAACTCTCTCGGCAACTGATGCAATGTTTTTAATTCGCTTTAACACGGTTTTCTTTAATAACAAATTGATGACTACAACGACTGCTGCGAAAACCATCACCACAATTCCCGTAATTAGAAAAAATGAGTTACGAGCATTGTCAAGAATGTTTTCGGCGGGCACGTAAACTATTTGAGCGCCAAGCACTTCATTCAATCTCCATCCGAAGCCATTTTCTGTTCCATAGGTTGCCAATTGACTTTTTGGTGCCCGCTCGGGAGTACTATGACAGCGAAGACAACTTTCATTTGTTATCGAAAAAGGTTTAGCTGTATAGTAAAGTTTTGATCCCGATATTGTGCGATAACCGGAATCGGTATTCTTATTTGGGTTGTTACGAAATTCATTGACAATTTGAGTTTCAAAAATATCTGCTTTATCTCGTAAATTAGTTGGATCTAATGTCGCATCTTTATATAGAAAGTTGGCATAATCTGGATCGCTACGAAAATATTCAAAGATTTCTCTTACTGAAAAAGCCGGTATTGATTCTGGAATAAATGTATCTTGACTTTCTGCTTTTGGTAGCAATAAAGGCTGTACTAGTTCGTTTGTATAGTTTCTAATAGCATTATTCATTTCCATTAACGCTAATGCTTTTGAATTTACCTCTCCTTGGGCTTTTGTATCTAATACATTTGACAGCGCAATACCACTAATTAAAATTCCAACTGCAAACACAATTATCAAATTTAAAGTGACTCTAGTTCCAATTTTCATAATTTTTAATCCTTATGTAAGTTTATTTTTATATCTTAGGGGTAGGGAGTAGAAAATGTAATTAAATTGTTAAGTTTTATATTACTAATAAACCATAATTAGAGCAAAAAGATTAGCGATATAAAGATTTTTATAAAAATTTTAACATTCCTATTTATAATTTTTAATCATTTTTAGATGAAGATGTATTTAAATACCTACATTTTGCTAAGATTATTTACATATCTAAGTATAATTTTTGCAAAAATTTTCACTAAAATAAAAAATGAACTCTAAATTATCTCGACGTGTATTTCTTTCACAAATGCTGTTATCAATAGCAGCTTGTACCACAGAAAAAACCATATTAAATCAACGTTTAGTTATTGGTGTCATCAGTTACGGAAAAGGAAAACAAACAGTAGAAAGATTAAGCGGTTTTCGTCAATATTTAAGCGAAAAATTAAAAACAATTGTTGAATTAGAACCGGCTTTTAATGAAAGAATAGCAATGGAACGTATAGAACGTAAATCTTGGTCGTTGGCTTTCGCTACTCCTGGTTTAGCTGCTATGGGTATTGCTAATTCTCAATATTGGAGTATGTTTCCTTTAGAATTAGGTGGCAATTCCCGTTCTATAATTGTTGTTAATCAAAACAGTCCTTTGAATAAATTACAAGATTTACGAAATAAAAGACTTGCTTTGGGACAAAAAGGTTCTGCAACCGGCTATTATTTTCCACTTTATAATCTTTATGGTTTGACATTAGCATCCGTCCTATTTTCTCCTACACCAAAAGCATCTTTAGAATTGTTATCTTCAGGTGAAGTTGATGCTGCTGCTGTTTCTTCACAAGATTTTAATCTACATAAAACAAATTTCGATTCTTCACAGTTTCGGATTTTATTTACCGATTCTCATTCCGTACCTAGTGGTTCTCTTTTATGTAGTCCACTTGTGGAAAAAAAACGCGCCGATATAATTCGTAATCATTTAAAAAAAGCTCCTAATTCCTTGATTCAACAAGCCAAATATATTCCAAATGAACCACCTCCGGATTATAAGTACATGATTAGTGTGGTTAGAAGAGTTAATGATATTGCTAAAAATATTGACTCCAAACCAGTGCGTTTATTTAACTAGTTTATTTACTAATTAAAATTAATTAAAATTAGTTAAAATTAATTAAAATAAAATACAAACGCTATCATGTCACGTTTACCTAAACCCAGCTTTACTCCGGGGCCTAACTTGTACCAAATACCCGGTAAAAGTGGATATTTATTAATATATGTACCGTTAGAACTTCCCAAGTCTTGAATATAGTAATCTTCTCCATCAAATTTAATTTGAGCGTGATTTCGAGAAACTATTTCCGAATGAGGTAAATCTGAAACGTTTATATTTTGCGTACTGCTGCTATCTTTGCCGATAGTAATTAATGAAGGAACTTCCGGCAAGTCTACAACTTGATTAGTTAAAGTATGAATTAATTGAGGAACGGGTGCTTGTATATTTGTCGGTGAATCTGTCGCTGGAACAAATGTTTTTTGTGCTTGTAATCCGTTAACAATTGGTGCAGGTTGTATTTGTTTGGGAGTTATTAGAATGTTGAAAATAAAGAATGCAATTACAGCGTAAACAGCCGCACTCCAAAATACAAGTTTGATGCCACCCAAGGCGATCGCCACTCCTCCGAGGATGGGGCCAAGTGCCTGCCCTAACGATTGCACGCTGGCATTCACAGCCATAAATCCAGCACGAGAATCTTGAGCGGATAATCCTGCTAATAATGCCTGAGATGATGGTAAAGCAAATGCCAGAGATATACCGAATAAAATGTTAGGAATTAACAGCAACCAAGGATTTGTAATCAAAGGAATCATTATTAAAGCTACGGCACTCAAAATAAAAGAAGTTTTAATTAAAGTGATTTCCGAAAACCTTTGAATTAACCATCCCAATTGCGAAGCACTAATAGCAACTGCCAAAGACATTACACATAAAATAATTCCATTCATGAATCCAGAAGCACCAAGAGAAACCCCTGCAAAAATCGGTACGTAAGTTATGAAAGCACCGAATTGAATCATGAATATGGTACCGACTGCGAATAATAATCCTAAAACGGAACGGTTATTAACGCTATTCCAAGTACCTTTGAGATAAACTTTTAAAGGTTCCTTTTTTGCTGCTGGAGGTTTTCCAGGCAATTTTAAAACCATGATTACCAGCATTACCAAAGGAAAAGCTAAAACCGAAAGTAAAAATGGATACGACCAATTCAGACTTCCTAAAGCTCCACCCACCAGCGGATAAATTGCCGAAGATATGCCGATGACAGCAGCATTGATAGACATTGCCGCACCCAACATTCTACCTTGGTAGAGCATCGCAATCATGGTTAACGATAAAGCATCTAAAGGAGCAGCGCCCAATCCTTGTAAAAAACGCAATCCCAGAACACTCGTGAAAGTATTTGCAAAACCAATCGAAGCTCCGGCAACTGCAAATAAAATCAAAGCCGGAATCAAAACTTTGCGAATGCCGATACGATCTGCCAAAACTCCTAGAATTGGAGTTGCTAAACCGATGGGTAATACAAAAAGCGTCATCACCAGTTCAATATCCCTGGTAGAGACATTAAATACTTCCGTCAAACTCGGTAATATAGGAGCAACCGTTTGCCCTCCCATAATTGAGATTAAGGTAACACCAATAATTATGTAAAGATTTTTATCTTGAGCGATATTTGGTGTGTTTTTCTGATCTGCTTCAATTGATGCGTTCACATTTAGCCTCCATTGGTTTAACTCTTCACTTATTAAGTAGGGGCTGAGGAAAAGAGTTTATGCAATGCTTCATACTCCCTTCGCAAAAGCAAGTCTGTAGGGACGCTTTCTGTTATCCTATATCTGTAAACCACTTTTAAAATTATATGGTTAACACTTATGGCAGGTAGAAAGAAGTTAGACCGCGTAAGTATCCATGCAAGGGTTGAGCAGGGAACTGGAGATAAATTAAAAGATATTGCTCAATTACTAGGCTATATCTACAATAGCGAAGGTTCAACAGGTCAATTGTTAGATGCGATCGCAAACGGTGAATTAATATTAATAGCTACAAAAAATCAAAGATGTAGATAAAAGTGGTAACTATTAATTATGCAAAAGTGGTAAAATTATTCAGGGGATAAAAATCCCCTTTTGCGTTTTAAAAGGAGGTAAATGATTGAGCAAAAATGGTAACGGTCATCGAAGTATTTGGAATCCGGTTAAAATCTTTATTCGTCTATTTCTTGACAAGTGGGAAAAAGAAGATAAAGTTTCCGGAGAAAGGTATCTCGTTGACTCGGAAGATGTCATGAGAGATTTGGATGATGTTGCGGACGAACCGCGAAACGAATCAACTGATGATGTCAACTAATTAAGCCTGTAGCTCCTAGTTAGCGGCTAGGGGCTACTTCTTTAAGTTCTATTTTAAAACAAATATTTATGCTAAATACAGATACAATTGTTCGTCCCGTTTACTACCGAATTATCGAGCGTCGTGGCAAAATCTGGGCTTTCAAGGAAGGTGACACATTTGTAAATTTGTTTAACGCTCCGGATTTGGATATGGAAGATTTATTTTCTTTATTCGATACTTCAATGGAGAAAATTGCAGCGGAACTGCGGCGGATTAATGGTGCGAAGAATGGTTACTATATTGCTAATATATTAGATAAAAAATATTACTATTGTGGTGTTGAGTGGGAGGATGTAAGAAAAAAGCTGAGGGAATTAGGAATTGCTAAACCACACCCAATGGGACGTTAATAAAACGGACTGTTGCTCCTAATTTTAATTAATTCGTTATCAATCTAAACCGCCATTCGGTTGTAAACCCTAGTCTAATAGCAAAAGTCTTATAAATAAGACTGGGTATTATTGTTTTATCTTGTAGGGTGTGTGACACCTTGAGTAATGTCGGAACGTAACGATAATTTTGATTGTGTCACGCACCAATGGGTGTATTGTAATTTTTGAGATTGGGAAAGGGAATAGTTTTTTCAGCCTCGGAGCGCAAAGGGAAACGCGGAGGAGCGCTGAGGGAATTATTGAGGTGAGGGGAGTTGAGATTTAAAAGATATCGCAGGCAAGCCGAAGACCCATAAAGGTGTAATGAGGCAAACCTGTTTCTCTAGAACGAGATGCTGAACTACAGCATCTAGGATTGTCACACCACGTCCCACCACGAAATACTCGCCGATAATATTTTTTATTCTTATTTCTATTATTATCAATCCAAGCGCTACCGTCTGTGGGCGCTCCTATATAGTTTTCATGCCAGCTATCTTGGCACCATTCCCGTAGATTTCCGTGCATATCGTATAAGCCAAAAGCATTAGGGGGAAATTGACCTACTGGGGTGATTTCGTGCCGTTGTTCTCCTCTCGGTTCCGAAGCATAGGTCAAACATCTTCCGTTGTAATTAGCTAATTCGGTGGTAATTGTTTCGCCATAGTGGAATGGTGTTGTGGTTCCGGCTCTACAGGCATATTCCCATTCTGCTTCGCTGGGTAATCTGTATTGTTTTCCCGTAATTTTCGATAAACTGGCACAAAAATCCACTGCATTGGAAGAGAAAATTCGGTCTACTGGCTGATTATCTCCTTTAAAGTAAGAGCGGTCTATTTTTTGGAAATTTTCTGCGATTCTGGGTAGATTAGTCACAACTTCCCATTGTGCCTGAGTAACAGTGAATTTTCCCATGTAAAATGGTTGCAATGTTACTTGATGCTGTGGTTGCGTTCTTTCCCACGTATTATTAACATAATGCTCTTTTTCCGCTTCCGGAGCGCCCATCAAAAATGTACCACCCGGAATATAAGCCATTTCCAACTCAATCCCGTTACCCAAATCTTCAACAAAATATCTAGCTAAATGCTGTTGACGTTGAATAATTTCACCACAACGGTTTACGGTAACAACTTCAATTGCTTCAAGCTTCAAATTATAAGGATTGAATTCAATTAATGCTCGTTTCACTTTCTGTTCCGATAAAGGAACTAATAAAGAATGAGCTTTGATTTGAACTTGTGGTGATTCATCTTCTAAAGCTTCAATAATTAAATCTATTCCCGATTCCCCATAATTTAAAGCTTGATGAAGCGCTTTTATCCTTACTTCTGGATTTTCATTACTCAACCGTAGTTTTGTACCTTGAATACCACCGAGTACTGCTGCACCTTCTGGAGCTTGATTTTGACCACCTAAAACTGCATCGTATGGTTTTGGTTGTTGGTTGTCTGACATCTGCTTATTTTGGGAACTTGTTTTTATTTATTATTCCCAGTTAA
>CAYMZW010000361.1:0-7255 GCA_964395005.1 uncultured Rivularia sp. | reverse complement strand
CGCCCCAAGCAGCAATAACTTGATACTCAAAACCATTTGGTAATACCAAATCATCGACTACTTCATAGTTGCGGTAAGCTTCTTGCTGTTCTTCTGGAGTAAACCCAGCGTTTTGCAATGGAAGAGGACTTTTTACAGGTTTAAATGCAGATAGCGCTTTATTTTGAGATGTATTTGGCCCCGTTGTTACTTTTGTATCGCACCCTGACAGCGAACCTAGTGCTACCGCACCTGCACTTCCTCCCATTAACAACAAAAAATCGCGACGTTTGATACTCATCAGTTTATTTCTTATTACACCAGCATTTTTAGTTAGATAGGAAACAATTTTATATTGCCTTTGTTACTTTAATCGCGAAAGTTTAAGAATAGGTAAGCCTTTTGTAAAAAGTAAGTTAGTTTACAACTTTATTACTGGTATCTTTTCTTTCATGTTAAAGTTTTTTGCATAAGTAATTACCGAGTATCCTGTTGGGTAAATCTGTGTACATTTAAACAGATGAATCTTTAAAGTGTCAACTGTTTTTCAAATTTATTTTGTTTTTTTAAAAGACAATTAATCTATTTATAATAAGCTTTTCGCAGAATATAATCTAATTGTAAAGCCCGAATATTTTTTACCATTAAACGAGTATTTATTCTTATATAAAAACTGCATATATGTGTTTTATATAACTACTAAATTGCAGTATGTGAGCAACAATATTCTTTTTGATGTTTACTTTGTTACTATCAGGTTGCGTATTTCAATGTTTGATTACAAGCGTATTTATATAGGACTTACGCAAACGCAACGAGAAATTAAACATTTCAACCGTTTAGATCCCCCCAACCCCCCTTAAAAAGGGGGGCTTTGCGTAAGTCCTGCTATATATAGAAGTATTCAAACTATATTGTTAATTGCTGTATTCAACATCGTATGATAAGTATGTATCCAAAAAAGTTTGTAGTAAGCTACAGCGCAGCTAATTCTTATTGGAAAATAAATATATATAGTGATTTATAATACTTTATATGCATTATAAGTTTGCTATAAAACTTTTAATAGGAAACCAACGTTTATATACCTATAAACTACAATTTCCTACCGTAAATATATAAAAACAAGAATAAATCTGCAAAAAGTGTATTAGTTTACTTGTTTTAAACACTATCTATAGATTTAAATTAAACACAGCATTCATCAGTGAATATTCGGAAGAGAAGACGAATAATTTGATGGTGCCTAAAACGGTAGGTGTGAGTGAGAGAGAAAAAAATGACAAAGCTTTTCTGGAACGTTTTCAGGTTGAGTCCAGTAGTTCTTGCTGCAACATTTTTCGCTGCTAACAGCGCATTCGCTGGTGAAGCAACCGAAAAAACCACTTCTGTTGCCGAGCTATCGGGCGAATCTAACCTTGGTCAGGTAACATCCGTTTCCCAGTTTACCGACGTACAGCCCACCGATTGGGCATTCCAAGCATTGCAATCTTTGGTTGAGCGCTACGGTTGTATTGCTGGTTATCCTAACAGCACTTTCCGTGGAAACCGTGCTTTAACCCGTTATGAATTCGCTGCTGGTTTAAACGCTTGTTTAGATCGCATGAACGAATTGATTGCGATCGCAACCGAGCGAGTTGGTTCGGGTGACTTACAAACTTTGAAGCGCTTGCAAGAAGAGTATGGTGCTGAATTAGCTACTCTACGCGGACGTGTAGATGGTTTAGAATTCCGTGCTGCACAATTAGAAAGCAATCAGTTTTCTACCACCACTAAATTGAAAGGTGAAGCAATCTTTGCTGTATCCAGCGCTTTTGGTGACGAGAAAGCTGACGGCAGCGGAGATGATGTAGATGACAACGTAATCTTATCTAATCGCGTTCGTTTGAACTTTGATACCAGTTTTACTGGTAAGGATAGGTTGAGAGTTCGTTTACAGGCTCGCAATACTCCTGGCTTTGATTCTGCAACAGGCACCAGAATGGCTCGTTTGGGTTTTGAAGGTGACAACGGAAACGATGTTGAACTCGACGAATTAAACTACACCTTCATGCCTGCGAAGGGAGTTAAAGTTAAGATTGACGCTAACAACGGTGAGAGCAACGACAATATAAACGTCTTCAACCCTGTATTAAAGAGCAGTGGTGGTGGTGCTATCTCCCGTTACGGACGTTTCAGCCCCATCTACCGCGTAGCTGGTGGTGATGCTGGTGTTACCGTTTCCTTGGGTGGTAAAAAGTCTCCTATTGGTTTGAGTGCTGCTTATTTCACAGACAACCAAAACGACCCCAGCAACGGTATTTTTGAAGGCAGCCAAGTCTATTTAGGTCAGGTAGAATTCAAACCTTTTAAAGCATTAAATCTTGGTTTGACCTACGTTCGCAGCGAACAGCCTGATGGTTCAGTAAATCTAACCGGAAGCACAGGTGCTAACGATACCAGAAGACCTTTTGGCAACATTGCTAGTAACGCCAATCATTACGGCGTACAAGCTGCTTTCAAACTTAATAAAAAGACCACTCTGGCAGGTTGGTACGGCTTCACCGATGCTAAATTAGACAATGACCTTGTGGATGGCGATGCTGATATCCAATACTGGGCTGCTACTTTAGGTATCAAAGACTTTGGTGCTAAAGGTAACACATTGGGTATTATCTTTGGTCAACCTCCTAAAATAACTGACGCTAGCTTTGATGATGGTGTTAACAGCATAGACTTTGAAGACGAAGATACTTCTTATCACTTAGAAGGTCTTTACAAGATGAAGATTAACGATAGAATCGCCGTTACTCCTGGCTTGTTGGTAATCTTCAACCCCGAACACGACAACGATAACGATACCGTTTACGTAGGTACACTACGTACAACATTCAAGTTCTAAATTTGTATCAGGATCAAGAGGCGTAATTAATAGACGTAATTAATAGACGTAATTAATAGACGTAATATATTACGTCTCTACATAAAGCCTGCCCAGAGCAGGTTTTTTGCTATTTATTAATTTTTTATTGGTTAATTTTGTTAATTAAAGATATTGGGGCTAATCTGGTATTCTTCCCAAATTATCAGCCGGTGGTCGATCGCTACTCCAAGCCCACCATACATAAGAGCAGTTACAATAATAAAATTCTTGCCATTTACGACGATACCCTTCTGTAACAACAGGGGAACGTCTATTTATCCAAACCTTTTCGGCTTCACGACTAGATGAGCCACACTTAGGACAGCAAAATTCAAAAGCATGAGTAGCTTGATTTGTCCATTGGGGAGCTACAGGAGCAAAAGCATCCATAAAATTTAATAGTTAGTAAGTGTTGGGAATAGGGGATTGGGCATGGGGGATTGGGGATTGGGGATTGGGGATTGGAAAAGTAGTAGTTTTACTTTACTATTTTCCGTTAAATATTTTCAGATAAGACAAAAAAATTAGTAAGTTATGAATTTGTAGCGGCACGAGATTGCAACCGAGCCTTTCAATGACTCAAAATAGTTTATCACTGCTATTTTTCTATAAATAAATAAATAGATAAATCAAGCTGATTAAAAATAGACTTAACAATTCAGGACTTAAATTGAGTATATCGGGTTTGAATAAAATTATCTCACCAGACATAAAAATTACCTATAAACTTCTATCCCCGATGCCCAATGCCCTATGCCCAATTCCCAATATCTAATTATGGAGCCGAAGTTAGAAATTCGTCGTTTGTCAGATTTAATGCCTGCTTCAGCTAGAGGCTCAGTAAAAATAATTAGTAAGCCCGAACAAACAAAAGTAATTGATGCATCGTTTCCATTACCTTGGCATCGAGAAAGACCAATATATATTAACTTTGATTTGTGGCGTAATCTGACAAAACATCAACGGGATTTATTACTATTGCGTACCGTTAGCTGGTTAACAGAAGTACAGTGGTTTAAACCGAATATATATCAAGCCGTGGCGTTAGCTGGGCTTTTCGGTGGTTTGATAGAATCGGCTCAAGGTGATGCAGTAGGGGTAGTTGCAGCGAGTGGATTAAGCGCGATCGCCCTTTTGCGTATGTACCGTAACAATCGTTCTCAAGAGTCGGAAATTGCTGCGGATATGGCTGCTATTCGTTTGGTACAGCGACGAGGCTATAGCGAAGCAGAAGCAGCAGAATATCTTTTAAAAGCAATCGAAACTGTTGCAAAAATAGAGAAGCGTTCTAACCTAAATTTTATCGAATTAATTCGTACTCAAAATTTGCGAACTATAGCGGGTTATTCGGAGTTAGGAGTTAAGAGTTAGGAATTAGGAGTTATGAGTTAGTTGAGAATTAATAAGTAGGTTGGGTTAGGCACGAAAAAATGTCTTGAATCTGTAAGGGAAATCTACGTTAATCAGTTAGAGTAACCCAACATCATGATTGCCGATAAATATCATTACATATTAGCAATGCAATGTTAGGTTACGACGCTTCGGCAAATTATTCGTTGCTTAATTAAATATGGAGGTGCGCCTAACCCAACCTACCAGCTATGTTGTAAGAGCCAAGTTTCTCAGCTGTTAAAACAACCGATTCACCTCAAGAAGGTATAAATAAGTTTTACTTGTTATAAATTCATCCTATATAATCCCGCATATAATGAGACTATTACTTACTTTTTCGTATTTATGGTATATATTATGGCTTATTTTAATTATATAAAAAATAGCGGGATTTTTTTTATTAGTAACGCTTCCGTGGTATGATTTAACTATAGATAATTTAAATAATGGTGAGGTTTGCCTGCTTTAAAAATTTTAAAAAAGTTCCATTATAAAAATATATATTATCTAACTTTTTTAATTATCCCATACTTTCTCTAAAAAAAAATTTTTTCAATCAGAGAAAATTTTGAATTAATTATTTTTATTCACATCAGATGTCAATTACCAATGCTTAATGCCCCAATAGAATTTACTTACAGTGAAGAAGCTTGTACTCATAGCCGTCAATACTTGGTAAAGCTCGTTCGTCTGCAACACAGTTATTAACTTCTGCTGGTGCGTGAAAATTTACCAGCCATAAATCGATTGGTTGTGATAATGTTTTTAATGTATTTTGCAAAGTTATTGTAGCGGCTTTTCTATCTTTCTTTTGATGAGCTAGTAGAAATTTTGGGTTTTGATTTGAACTTTGATTTGAACTTTGATTTGAATATCCAAGTTTAAATTCTCTAGCTACTCCAATCATTTCCCCTATTTGTACGTGGGTTTTTTGGGTAGTAGCGATAAGTACTGGGTTTTGGGATGTTTTTTCAATTAATTTTACAAATAAATCTGGACGATAATATTTTTGATACCCTAAATTGCAAACGACTGTAATTGAACTAATAAATCCCATTAGCAAAATTATCGCTACCGCTTGTTTACCCGCAACTCCCCATCGAATATTTTCTGCGTTAGTATCCCAGATTGCTGCTAGAATTGCTCCTACTAAAACCATTACTGCGGGAAAATAAACAAAGTTATATCTAGCACCGCGTGTTAAGTCAATTCCTAGAAAATAAGTAAATATAAAAAATAAAATTATTGCTCCTAAAATAAAGCTCGATAATGCCCGAACAATTAACTGATTTTGCGGCGATAATAGCTGCAATTTATAACCACGAATTAAAATCGGTATTAACCAAACAAAGAAAATAATCATTACCAATCCAGAAGCAATTACCACTGCTAATTGAGATGCTTCAACTGGTAATAAAGAAATCATTGTAATCCAAGCAGCTATTGCTTGAAAAATCGGGCTAATCCAAGCAAATCCAACACGCTCTCCCTGAATCCAATCGGTTAAATCATCACCGTAGCTGTTGCTAATAAATATTGGTACCCAGACTATTCCGGCAATAAATGTACCAAGAGCAACTGCATAAATTCGTTTCCACGGAGAACCAAATAAATTACTCAAAAAATTAAAATTGCCCTTTTCAACAACTCTGTTTTTGTTTCTCCACTCTTGCCATATCGTAAATATTAAAACAAAAACTTCCGCACAAAGAGTGAGAGCAAAAAAGTAATGAGTTGCAATACCTAAAGCGTTAACTATTACCCAACAAAGTGCAATATGAATCGGTAATTGAGTGCGGTTATGAATATGACGTAAGGCAATAATCAAACAAGCCAGAGATGTTATAACCCACAAAATAGCTAAAGTATAATGACGGGCTTCTTGCGCTAAAAAAATACCAAACGGCGATACTGCCATCATTGCAGCAGCTAAATGAGCGATCAAACGGGAACGAAATGTCAACCAGCTTAAGCCGAATATTGCTGGAATTGATAATCCACCGAATATTGCAGCAAGCAAACGGGCACCCCATACAGAAACTAAGCCTGCATTTGTAGAAAATAACTTTAACCACAAGTGAGTCAATACAAAATATATTGGCGGATGATTACTTTCGGTAAATAAATGAGTTAAAACATCGCTAACACCAGCTTGGGGATTTGGCTGTAGCGGGTGCAATAAAGTATCAACAGTAATAGCTTGGTTTAAAGGTACTCCTAAAAAACTATTTCCCAAACTAAATACTAAAGTCGAAAATTCATCAGTCCAAGGAGATTTACCAGACAAATTAGTCAAACGCAAGCTAATTCCGATGATTAGCCAAGCCAGAAGCAATAAAATGTGAAACCACCGGGAATATATGCGAGCCATAGCGAATCATCAACTCATCTTAATCGATAGTAGACGCTTTTATATTGTTAAAGTTCGCATTACGAATTAATATAACCATTTGAAATTATTTGACTTGGGTTACTCGCCAACTCAGTTTAAGATTCACCCAAAAATTCCATACGGTAGCTACGGCAATAGCGATTAGATTTGCAATATAACGATTAAAAATAACAAAATTAAATACTAAATTCAACACCAATACATTGATTGCTAATCCTGCCAAGCAAATTATATTGAACTTTAAAAATCGCTTCAAACGTTGTTTAAGTCCTTTTTGTTGCATTGCCACATCGGCAAAAGTCCAAGCGTCATTCCATAAGAAATTATTTAAAATAGCAACTTCTCCCGCAATAATTTTACTGCGAGTTAAGGGTAAAGCTAAAGTATTAGGATCGCTAAGTAAATAAAGAATTGTCATATCTACAAATACTCCGCTTAAACCCACCAAACCGAAGCGAATAAATTTACCGATAGGGAAACCCCAACGCTGGCTTAATTTTTCTACCTTTTCTGAGGAGAAACGCAGCCTTAACAGGTGACGAATATAGTCAAGATAATGCTTCCAACTCACTTTGCTTTCTCCATCTTGA
>CAYMZW010000360.1:0-7261 GCA_964395005.1 uncultured Rivularia sp. | reverse complement strand
GTTATGATTACGATCCAGGCTCAAACGTAGTTGACGTTTATATTGGTCATTTACGGAGAAAGTTGGGTAATGATTTGATTGAGACGGTTAGAGGTGTTGGTTATCGTTTGCGAGGAGGTAATTGATAATTGGTAATTGATAATTGATAACTGCTCACTGATAACTGCTCACTGATAACTGCTCACTGATAACTGCTCACTGTAATTACATTCCGCAATTTTTGTTTGCGGGGACTGCTTGTTTAATCTTTTTCGGGAAGGGTAAGTCTAGATTTTCCATTAATTGGATAAATTCATCGCGGGTTTTTCCAGCGAATCGGGGATTGAGTTGTTTTTCTTCCGCAATTGTGGAAACGGTACATCCTTTGTAGTCGTGAGCGGGATAAACTAAAGTATCGTCGGGTAGAGTGAACAATCTTTTGGTAACGCAGTCGTACAAAGTTCCTGGATCGCCATCTTGAAAATCAGTTCTTCCACAACCGCGAATAAATAATGCATCTCCGGTTAATAGATGAGTATTGTTGACTAAATAAGCCATATGACTGTTAGTATGTCCAGGTGTTGAAATTCCTTCGATGGTAACTGCACCAAGTTGTAATACTTGCCCGTGCTGTATAAAACTATCGGCGCATTTTGCTTGAGAATTTTTCGGTAAAACACTTAGACAACCTGTAGCTTGACGGAGCTTTCCCGCACCAGTAATATGATCGGCGTGAATGTGGGTATCCAAGCAATAACGTAGGTTTAAACCAAATTCGTTTAATAAATCTGTATCTCGTTTAAATTGTTCTAATACTGAATCAACAATTACAGCTTGTTTAGTGTTTTTATCGGCGATTAAATAAGTATAAGTACTTGATTCAGTATCAAAAAGTTGGCGAAATAACATAATTTTATTATATTCCTAGAAGCTAATTAGCTGTTTAAATTGAATTTGAAAACAATAGCACTGTAATTTATATAAATGCAGTTATCAGCAACACAAAATCGAATAGTTTCTATGTTTAGATAAGTGATTTAATGATATGTTAGCAAAATGAAATTTGCCTGAGTTTTTTATTAAAAAATAATTAGTTAATGAGAAAAAATAATCAAAATATTTGTAAGCGTTTTGTATTGCTGTTTGTATTATTAGTTTTGTGTATAAATATTTTCTCTTGCAACGGTAGTATCGCGGAAAATAAACAAATTTCTGCAAATGAATTAATTGAACAAATTGAAGTAGATAATGCCCCGATCGTTTTAGATGTACGTACCCGAGAAGAATATTCACAAGGTCATATTCCGGGAGCAATTAATATCGAATATCGAGAATTACCATTTCGTATTAATGAAATTAGTTCTTTAAGTAATAAGAAGATAGTTGTTTATTGCGAGAGAGGCGTAAGAGCAAATATTGCTGAGGAGACTTTGAAAAAAGCAGGTTTTACAAAAGTTTTGCACTTGGAAGGTGATATGTCTGGTTGGAGGAAGCGGGGGTTGGCAACGGATAAGGGTTGGTAACGGATAAGGGTTGGTAGGGGATAAGATTTGGTGGCGGATATTATATTTTAAATGGAAGGGGAATGCTTTAGATTATAAATATTGAGTTCAGATTTTGAACTTTATTATATATTTTAAATTTCATCTAAAATTGCTGTACTCTTCTTCTTGCTGTTTAATAGCTATTTCAATTTCATCTGGATATGCTTGAGCGTAAACCCAAACATTTACTAAATCAGTAGCATTTAACTGAGGTACCCGCTTCTAATATTTCAGCGTCACTAGGACCTTAAGAACGATAGTTTACTAATAACTATACAGGAATACGAGTTCCTGTAATACAAGCATCTCCACCCATAACTCCGGAAGTTTTGCTAATTCCACGAGAGTTTTGATTGATGTTTTGCGTTAAAATGCGGATAGCTTCGATTTTTTCAGCAGCTGTTAAAGATAATAATTGTGCTTCTAATTCTTGGACTGTCATGTGATTTTTTATTTAGCTTTATAATGTTTGATTTTACTAATTATTCTCTACCCAATTTTCTAAGACTAAACCAGGTATTCGTGAAAACTCTTTAATATTATTTGTTACTAAAGTTAATCCGAGACTCATTGCTTGTGATGCAATCAACATATCCATTGCACCAATTACGGTACCTTTCTTTTCCAATTCTGCGCGAATTTGTCCGTATAGCTGAGTAGATATTTCATCAAAAGATACAATTTCTAAAGGGATTAAAAATTGAGTTAGCGCTAATTTATTCTTTTCTTGACGCTGACTTTTATAAACACCGTATTCAAGTTCTGCAACTGTAATAGATGATATTCCTATATCAGAAATATTCAGTGTTTGAAATTTCTGTAATACTTGAGGTGGCTTGTTTTTAATTATGTAGATGCAAGTATTTGTATCAAGCAAAAACTTCATTCCAAAGTATCCCTAATGTCTAACTGTGGCTGTTCTCTAGTTTCCATAAAGTCTTCAGAAAATAGCTCTAAACTATCAAATAGTACTTGCCAAGGATTTTCTTTAGAAATTAAAATAATAGCATTACCTATTTTCTTTATATAAACCTCATTTCCATCAAGTTTAAATTCTTGTGGTAAAATCACAGTCTGATTATCTTTCTCAGTTATTAATTTAGCGGTTTTCATATTGATTATAAAAGAAATACTCTACTAGTTTCATTTTTATTTTAAGCGATTAGGCTCTGAAATTGCTTTTCCATCTGCAATTGTGTAAATTTCTGGTTCATTGTGAAGAAAATCTAAGCAACCACCACTTTCGGTAAGAGATGTAAGCTCTGTGCTTGAAGGGTAACTCACTCTTAACTCCTAACTCCTAACTCTTAACTCCTAACTATCCTCCACCGCTCCTAATGCTTTGAGTGAGGATTTTTGACTTTGAAAATATTCTCCCCAGGAAAACTGTTGCGATCGCGATTTAGTTTCGGAAAACTCTAGCGCTAGGGTTTCTCTATCTCCACCAATCCTATTTCTGACGACTTCCACAAAATCATCAGCCAAAACTCCCAACTCACCAGCAAATTTATAAGCTACAAAAAATTCCAGCAGCGAACGATGGGCTGGAGTGTAATCACCGTCGGCATTTCTCACGAGCATTGTTTGCCCCATCATGTCATAATGCCAATGATCTAAATCTTTTTGTTCCTCAACTGCGGAACCGAATAAACGCCGAATCCTATCGGGAAATAACCGATAATTCAAGCTCATTTGGTCGTTAGAAAGCATTTCCCAAGCGATTTCACAGAGGAAATACATCTTATCTGCTAATGACGTAAATGTTCTTTCCGATTTAATATCCCTTTCCATTTTCCGACGCACGGCATACAAATAAACCCGCTACATATCAACAGGTTTCCCGGCCTCAATATCTGGTAATGCTTCTAAAATTAAATCGCTCATCACCGGACGACGTGCTAAATCTAGAAGTTGGGGATTGTGCATTACTTTGTCTACGGTGCTGCTATTAACGACGTGAGAAAATACCTGTCTGATTTGTTCGTCGCTGAATTTTTCTAATTCCAACACTTCAAATTGCGGAGATTCGGCGGTTAAATTGGCGACCGATGCACGTAATTCGGCATTTAATAAACTCCTGCCCTGTTTGGCTTCGGGAAAATGTTCGGTACGACAGGTTAGTATAACTTTTGCTCCGGGAACTACTACCTGAGCCAATTCCCAAAAGTTATTTACCATCTGCTGTTTATCAACTCGGGCTGCCATCTCGTCAAAACCGTCAAAGATTAATAACAGTTTTCCCATCCGGTTAAGTTGTTCAAAGACGGAACTATTTAAACTGATTTCATGCTGGGAATAGAAAAACCCTGCCATGACGTTTTCTACATCCAAAGCTTTGGCGTAATCTCGTAGCAAGATAACCAACGGTAAACGAGGGCGTGATAAACCCTTTCTTTTGGCTTCCTGATATTTCAAAAGTGCATTCCAAGCATAGTGAAATGCGAACCATGTTTTTCCGGTACCAAATTCCCCTAATATAGAAAGATGCTCCTTTGCAGGGTCATCTATCCACGTATCTACGTAACCATCTATCCATCCGTCTTGTTCGTTGTAGCGACTAACTCCCATTTTTTTGCTTAGTTACCGGATCGAATTCTTCTTTGGTACAGGCTAAGGGAACATACATTCGAGCAATATTACGTTTCTTAACTTCTGCTTCCAACCAGTTGACATAATTGGTAAAATCTGCGGTTTCGTCAATCAATTCATCAAGGGTATAGCAAAATAAATCTTCGTTTTCGTCTTTATTTACCTCATTTCTGGCAGCCCGAGAAATGCGACGTGCAGCAATTAACCAGCCTTCATCGGTTTTTTGCGCTTCTACCGATTGACGTAAATTTATCAAATTGCTAATTGTTGCTTCTCCGTCAATTCCGCGAATCAAAATGCGATCGAAGCGTCTTCTACCTTGGATTTTGATGATTAATTCAAAATAATCTGTTTGCCAAACTTGATATTTTTCAAATTGATAACCAAGGGTTTTGAACCAACCTTGTAATTGGATGGCTAGATTTTCGGCTTTGCATTGTTGTTGTGTAGAAGAGGGAGACGCGATGTATCGCGTCTCTACATTAGTTAATTTAGCTAATTCGGTGCTAATCTCTTTGAGGGTACCTAGTTGATGCAATTGCTGTTTAATTTTTGATAATTCTTGCTGCAAACTAGCAATATTCTTATCTCTTTGAACTTCTGCGGGATTGCGAGTTAATTGTACAACTTTGAGAAAAACAGCACTAAATTCTGCTAATTCATGCAATACATCTATTTTTTCTTCCCGAATCCCTTCTTCTAAAATATTCCATTCATCTGGAATCAGAATTTTTTCAATTTCTTCGATAACAATATTAGGATTATCAGCATCGAAAGCTTTGTGAAATGCTTTTTGAATTTCCTGTTCCCGAAAAAGTTGTAAAATAGCTAATGGTTTGCCTAGACCATATTCAATCAAAGCGTAACTATAAACACCTGAAAAATCTGCTGGTGGATGATCTGGATCGAGGTTGATTTTTTTTAGTAGTATAATAACCTTTTCGTTGCGTTGTAATTTAGCTTTGGCAAAGTCGCCGATTTCACCGATAAGCTTGTCAAGCATTTTCTTTTATAAAAGGAAAGATTAAATGATTTTATTTATACTAACGACAAAATTAGATATTTTGTGATTTTTTATTTGTTTTTGATGAATAAAAATCTTGAAATTAAAAAGATTAGAAATAAAAATAGCGGGCAAGATACCCGCAGTACAATACAAAATAAATTACTAAAAAAAACTGGTTATCTAGCCTGAATATTCAAGAACACTTATTATCAAACTTAAAAAATTAACCTCTAACTCCGGACAAATCTCTTTCTACTTCTTCAACTTTCGGAGCATCAAAAACATTTGAATAAACGAATCCAGCTGCTATTGCTCCTAAAATTGGTGCTACCCAAAACAACCACAATTGAGCAATAGCCCAATCACCGACGAACAAAGCTGGGGCTAAACTGCGAGCAGGATTTACAGATGTATTGGTAACAGGAATACTTATTAAGTGAATTAATGTTAAACCCAAACCAATAGCCATTGGTGCTAAAGCTGCGGGAGCGCGATTATCTGTTGCACCTAAGATAATCATTAAAAACATGAAAGTGCAAATGAATTCAGTAACAAAACAAGACAATAATGTATAGTTACCTGGAGAATGTTGTCCGAAACCATTAGCAGCAAAGCCGCTATTAACTAAGTTAAATTCAGGATTCCCAGTCGCTATTAATGCTAAAATTCCAGCACCTGCTACTGCTCCAAATACCTGGGCACCAATATACATTGGTAATTCTCTTGAAGGAAAACGTTTTGCGACAGCTAAACCGATGGATACAGCCGGATTCAAGTGACAACCTGAAATATGTCCAATAGCATAAGCCATTGTCATTACAGTTAAACCAAATGCTAGCGAAACACCTACCAAGCCAATACCGAGGGGGAATGCAATTTCGTTACCTATTGTTGCAGCATCAGCGATAAATCCAGCAGCTAAAACTGCACTACCGCATCCACCAAATACCAGCCAAAAAGTACCGATAAACTCAGCCAAACACCGTTTAGTTAGTGGCATTTTTATTAAACCATAAATTTTGCAAGGATTATACCAATATTGAAGTAATAATCAATACAAATTTATATTTGTTTAATAATATTGTTTGGCTAATTATCAATTACCCTACTTTTGGCAATTCATCCCAATTAGTGGTATATTTCGGTGACCTATAATCGGCTTTCATCTGCCATTTTTTGTGTATTCCTGACGATGCAAGCTGTATTGTATTGCGTCCATAGCGATTGTTTATTGTATCCATTACTTGCATCAATCTTTGGGAATGTTTTTTATCTGCTTCGCTTTTTTCAAATAAGGATAATTGCTTTTCACCAACTGGAGTTAATCCTAATAAAATCACTCCAGCTTTCTTTAACTTAAATCCGGGTTCAAATAGATTAGAAGCAACTTTCCTGGCACTATTTACCAATTCTCGACTGTCGTTAGTAGAAGAGAAAAAGCTCACTGTGGTTCCCCAACTGCGGTAAGGTTGGCTTTTATCGTAGCTTCCGGTGCGGAAAAAAATCGTCATGCTAGCTGCTTCTAATTGACTCTGCCGTAACTTTTCACCGGCACGATAAGCGTAAGCAGAAAGTGCTTCTTGTAATTCCTCTAATGTTTCAACTGCTTTCCCAAAACTGCGAGTAACTGCGGTTGATTTTTTATTTGAAGGCATTTCTTCTAAAGGTATGCAGCCTGTACCATTTAATTCTAAAACTGTCCGCAAACCTACTATTCCGCGCTCTTTACGAATCCATTTTTGGTCGGCATTTTTTAATTCAAGAGCGTTATATATATTGTGTTTTTCTAATAGCTTTGTAAAAGAACTTCCAACTCCCCAAACGTCTCCTACTTCAGTTCTTTGTAAAGCTAAATCAAGATAAGGTGAATCAACTAAATTTAAAACACCTTTAGCTTTATTAGATTTTTTAGCAATACGATTGGCAACTTTTGCTAAAGTTTTAGTAGTAGCAATTCCGATGGATATAGGAATACCTGTATATTGCTGAATTTTTTGTTTAATTTCGCGGCTGTATGCGGTTAAATCTAGATGAGTAAAACCGCTAAAATCAAGAAAAGCTTCGTCAATAGAATAAATTTCTAAGTCTGGTGTATATTCAGCCAAACACTGCATTACTCTTTGCGACATATCGCCGTACAAAG
>CAYMZW010000359.1:0-7263 GCA_964395005.1 uncultured Rivularia sp. | reverse complement strand
CACCTTGAGCTTCAGGTCCCCACAAAAGCAATAGGGAATGTCCCATGCTGTCTGCGGGTGTGGATACTGCCACGGTCAAGAAGTTACAACCTTCTAAGTAAGAAGATGCCAAACCGTGGGTATACCAAGAAGACACAAAAGTTGTACCTGTTAGCCATCCACCTAGAGCCATGTAGGCGCAGGGGAAAAGCAATAGACCCGACCAACCGATAAATACGAATCTGTCTCGCTTTAACCAGTCATCGAGTACGTCAAACCAGCCTCTAGTGCTAGGGGCGCGTCCAACTGCAATGGTCATTTGGACAAAAATCCTCTTTTACTAAAATTGCTACGTTTCATCAGAAACAAAGTTTTTATGCGGCACTCTCAACAGTATCAATACTGCCTATTTTATGAGAAAATACTACCAAGTAATTAAGCATTTCTCAGGTTTGTGCCAGAACCCAATCGCACACTGCCTTAACAGAGTATGATTGCTTAATATTTCTTAACTTATCACATTAGTCCCGGTTTGTGACCAATTTATACTGATTTTTTAGGCGTTAAGTGCAAAGCCACTACATACCATCAATATCAGAATATTTACAATTTGACACAACTTTTCTCATAAAACTTAAAATTATTAGAAAATCTAAAGAATTTGTGCGGAGTGACCATTACGGTGGCAGACTTAAAAATATAGAGAATTTCTCGCAACCTCTTAATTTGTTTTATGACGGCATCAACAACAATCCCCAAAAGCAATAACGTCCTTACACAAAAGGTTCTGGGTTCTCGTAGATTAAGTAATTATTGGTGGGCAGCAGTAGTTTTTCTAGGAGCCGGAGGCTTCCTGCTCGCCGGATTGTCAAGTTATCTTCAGAAAAATTTACTTTTAGTCACAGATGCAACTCAATTAGTATTCGTCCCCCAAGGTTTAGTAATGGGGTTATACGGCATAGCAGGATTGCTTTTAGCTTTATACCTGTGGCTAGTAATCTTATGGGATTTAGGAGGCGGATACAACGAATTTAATAGAGAAACAGGTGAGATAAAAATATTTCGCTGGGGATTCCCTGGAAAAAACCGGCGAATAGAAATCGATTTTCGTACCGAAGACGTGCAATCAGTGCGAGTCGAAATCAAAGAAGGAATCAACCCCCGTCGCGCTCTTTATTTACGTACCAAAGGGCGTAGAGACATTCCTTTAACAAGAGTCGGTCAACCTTTGTCATTAAAAGAATTAGAAACCAAAGGCGCTCAGTTAGCCAAGTTTTTAGAAGTACCACTTGAGGGGCTTTAATTTGGGCATAGGGCATAGGGCATGGGGCATTGGTAATTGGTAATTGGTAATTGATAACTCTTAACTCCTAACTCCTAATTCCTAACTCCTAACCTTTAACCTGATTACTGTTGCCTAAATCACTATAGAAGCTAATATACATGGGTTGAGTTTTGTAGTGGAAATGCTGTTGAAAGCTCCTAAATATTTTTTGGTTACGCTTTTGGTTGTCGGTGCTTTGACTTTAAATGGATGTTCTGGTGGAGAAGTAGCTTCTACTACGACTTCTACCGACGCTACGGTAGCTGAAGCAAACAGTGATACAACTGCACAAGCAAATCTTGCATCTGAAGTAAAAAATGAGGCTGTTCCTGGAATGAATGATTTACCCAAACTTGAAGGCAAAGCTACTGTAGTGATGACTGTTAATGGTTCTCCTATCACTATCGAAGTAGACGGAGAAAATGCTCCTATCAGTGCCGGTAACTTTGTAGAATTGGTTAAAAAAGGCGTATATGACGGTTTAACTTTCCATAGAGTAGTAAAAGATCCCCAACCATTTGTAGCCCAGGGAGGCGATCCAAAAGGTAATGGAACTGGTGGGTATGTTGTGGATGGTAAAGAGCGCACTATCCCCTTGGAAATTAAGCCACAAGGAGCAGACGAGCCGGTTTACGGGCAAACAATCAAAAAGACACCAGTATTGCAACACAAAGCAGGTGCCCTAGCAATGGCGCGATCGCAATCTCCAAACTCTGCTTCTTCGCAGTTTTACTTTGCTCTAGCAGATTTAGCTTTCTTAGATGGTAATTACGCAGTATTCGGTAAAGTTACTGATGGAATGGATGTCGTAAATAACATCAAGCAAGGTGACAAAATCGAAAGCGCTAAAGTTACTGAAGGCGTGGATAAATTAAAAAATGTTGAATAGGGTATAGGGCATGGGGCATGGGGCATAGGGCATAGTGACAAGGAGACAAGGAGACAAGGAGAAATTTAAACTCCTAACTCCTAACTCCTAACTCCTAACTCCTAACTCCCAATCCAAAATCTAAAATCTAAAATAAAAACATCCGTTGTTAAAATCTAAAATTGAATCGGGTTGTAATTACTGGTATTGGTTTAATTTCTGCTTTGGGCAATAGCCTCGAAGATAGTTGGCGGCGTTTAATAGCGGGTGAATGTGGAATTAAACAGCGTCAACTTTTTCCAGAATTGCAAAGTTTTCCTTTGGGTTTGATTGGCGATCGCCCAGCGCAGTTAAAAAATATTACGACTCATGTTGTCACTTGTGCTTTGCAAGATGCTGAAATTATTCCACCTTTACCCAACTGCGGAATTGTAATTGGTTCGAGTCGCAGCTATCAAGCAGAATGGGAAAAGATGGCGAGGTGGATGTATCAAGGAGACAGTAAAGAAAAATTTTCTACCCCCTCTCCCCCTCTCCCTTTCCTCTCCAACTTGCCGCACATGAACGCGATCGCAGCGGCGCAAATCGTAGGTTCGACTGGAACTGTATTAGCTCCTATGGCGGCTTGTGCTACTGGCATTTGGGCACTTTTTCAAGGTTTTAATTTAGTTAAATTTGGACGATGCGATCGCGTTGTTGCGGGTGCGGTGGAGGCTCCAATCACGCCTTTGACGATTGCTGGTTTTGATAAAATGGGGGCTTTAGCAAAAACTGGCGCTTTTCCTTTTGATGTGAATCGGGAAGGTTTGGTTTTAGGTGAAGGTGGAGCAGTGTTTGTATTGGAGTCGGCAGAGTTAGCAATTCGGCGTGGAGCAAAAATATACGGTGAAATAATTGGCTTTGGTTTGACTGCTGATGCTTATCACGCAAATCAACCTGATGGTGAAGGAAAAGCAGCGATTTGTGCGGTTAAAGAATGTTTACATCGCGCTCATATTTCTCCACAAGATATTGATTACATTCATGCTCACGGTACGGCTACGCAGATGAATGACCGTATGGAGAGTTTGGTTATACAAAAGATATTTGGTCAAAAAGTTGCGGTAAGTTCCACTAAAGGAAGCACTGGTCATACAGTTGGAGCTTCCGGTGCTTTAGGTGTTGCTTTTTCTTTGATGAGTTTGCAGCATCAAATTTTACCACCTTGCGTTGGTTTGAAGGAATCTGAATTTGATTTGAATTTAGTTAGGGAAGCGCGTAAAAGTATTGTTGAAAGAGCGATGTGTTTTAGTTTTGGCTTTGGGGGACAAAATGCGGTTGTAGTTTTGGGTGATGGAAATAAGGCTAGAAATAATTGATAGTAAATATTGGAAACTCTAATATTAATAACTGCTATAGATATTTGTATTTTTAGGAAATGCTGATTGCATATTTGTGACTTGATAGTTAGCATCAAGAATTTTAATATCTGAATATATCTAATATTTATGAGTTGTGAAAAAAATACTTATTGGTTGCGGGGCTGTTTTGACTTCACTTTGTTTGACGCTTCCTGTAAAAGCAGAAAACCCAGAACATTTAAAGCAGCTTCGAGAAACGAAACAGTGTGCGAAATGCGATTTGAGCGGTGCTGATTTAAGCGGTGCCGATTTAAGTTTTGCGGTTTTGACTGGTGCGAATTTGAGTGGAGCAAATCTCAAAGGAGCTAATTTAAGCAATGCTGACTTAAGCAGAGCAAATTTAAATAAAGCGGATTTAAGTTACGCCAATCTGAATAAAGCCTATTTAACTAATGCTAATTTGCATCAATCAAAGTTTATTGGAGCTTCGTTGAATAATACAACAGGTTTACCAGTAATCACTGCTGCTGTGCCTCTAAAACCAATCAAACCTATACCTTTACCTAATTTCTCGTCGTCACCAACAAAGATAATATTACCGCCTTTGCCAAAAATACCAGCCAAAACTCCAAGTACGCCATTACCAGTTTTACCACAACCAAGATTTAATACAAGTTTCAAAGCAAAGCCAGTAACACCATCTTCACGATCTTATAGACGAATTGCCAAACCGATTAACACAACTCCATTACCACCGCTAACTTCAATAAAACCAGCTAACTCAAATTCATCAAATGCTTATCCCGACAAAATTAAGCAAGCATTTGTGAAAGGCTGCTCGGAAAAACTTCAACCAGAAATGCAGTCAAACTGTGGCTGCATGATAAATAAGATGGAAAAAGAATATACCTTAGCAGAATTTATGGAATTATCTTTTGATTTATCCGAAGGTAAACAACCGCCAGCGCGTTTTATCCAAATAGCTTCTGAATGCCTAACTCAACCTAAGTCGGTTATATCCCGTAATCTACCTATTTCCAGATAATAGTAATCAAATTCTCTTGACATCCCATACCTCAGACAGTCCCCAGTATTGGTAATAGATATCATAATAAAAGTATAGAAATCTTAAAATATATTTACCAATGTTGGTATCTTCCTCTGGCTGGTCTAAGGTTAAACATTCAATACAAGAAAAAATTCTTTTCGGTAATGAACCGACACCAGAGTTGTTCGCAATTCTTACCGTTTATTTCGTCCAAGGTATTTTAGGGCTGTCGCGTTTGGCGGTTAGCTTTTTTCTCAAAGATGAACTTGGGCTAAGTCCTGCTGAGGTTTCAGCCTTATTTGGTATTATCGTTCTACCTTGGGTTATTAAGCCTGTATTTGGGTTCTTTTCCGATGGTTTCCCCATATTTGGTTATCGCAGACGACCTTATTTAATATTATCGGGGATACTCGGAGCTTTGGCTTGGGCAGGGATGGCGACTGTAGTTAATAGTAGCTGGGCTGCAACAACTGCCATTTTGTTAAGCTCGCTTTCGGTAGCAGTGAGCGATGTGATAGTAGACTCGCTGGTAGTAGAAAGAGCGAGGGCAGAATCGCAAGCTGAAGCGGGTTCTTTACAGTCGATTTGTTGGGGAGCTTCGGCGTTTGGGGGTTTGATAACCGCTTACTTTAGCGGATTTTTGTTAGAACATTTTACTACGCGCACTGTATTTTGGATTACTGCAACATTTCCGTTGATTGTTTCCGGAGTTGCTTGGTTAATTGCTGAATCTCCCGTAGAGAAAAATACTGAAGATGGTAAAAACAGCAATTTTGAAGATGTCAAACAGCAAATAAAGTTACTGCGTCAAGCTATAACTCAAAAAGTAATTTGGCTGCCTACTGCCTTTCTCTTCATTTGGCAAGCTACACCAAGTTCGGAATCGGCGTTTTTCTTCTTTACTACTAACGATTTGCATTTCCAACCAGAATTTTTGGGAAGGGTGCGTTTAGTAACGAGTATTGCGGCTTTAGTTGGGATTTGGATTTTTCAACGTTTTCTCAAAAGCGTTCCGTTTCGGGTAATTTTTGCTTGGAGTACTCTACTTTCAGCATTTTTGGGATTAACGACGCTGATATTGGTAACTCATGCTAACCGAGCCATAGGAATAGATGACCATTGGTTTAGTTTAGGTGATAGTTTGATTCTGACGGTAATGGGACAAATTGCCTATATGCCGGTTTTGGTATTAGCTGCAAGAATTTGCCCTCCGGGAGTAGAAGCGACTTTATTTGCACTATTAATGTCGGTGACAAATTTGGCGGGATTAGTTTCTCATGAGACAGGTGCAGCATTAATGCATTATTTAGGAGTCACTGAAACCAACTTTGATAAGCTGTGGCTGTTGGTAACAATTACTAATCTCAGCACTTTATTACCGCTACCGTTTATTAATTGGCTTCCTGCTGCGGGAGAAGAAACTCCGAAAGTCGTGCAACCAGCTTTACAAGACGATGAACCAGAAATATTACCTAATTTGATGTCAGAATTGATTATGAAAAAACCAGCGGAAGAAGTGGTTGATTAATAATAAATAATTGGGCATGGGGGATTGGGCATGGGGGATTGGGCATTGGGCATGGGGGATGGGTAGATAGAAAGAAACAATTCCTAACTCCTAACTCATAACTCCTAACTCCTAATTCCTAATTCCTAACAACTAACAACTAACTAATAACTACTAACTATTCATAGAAATGCAGAATTATCAAATTGATGAGCAAGATGTGGCTACAGAAAAATCCTATAGTCGGGAAAGTTGGCGGGAGGGATATCAATCGGTAACGGAAGAGTTTGATTATTGGATTGATGATATTGAGGGAGAAATTCCGCCGGAATTAAACGGTACGCTGTTTAGAAATGGTCCGGGTTTACTTGATATTAATGGTCAAAATATCCATCATCCTTTTGATGGTGATGGAATGATTAGCCGAATTACTTTTACTAATGGACGCGCTCATTATCGCAATCGTTTTGTTCGTACTAAGGCTTATGTTGAAGAACAAAAAGCTGGAAAGATTCTTTATCGCGGCGTGTTTGGTACGCAGAAACCGGGCGGTTGGTTGGCGAATGCTTTTGATTTTAATTTAAAAAATATTGCTAATACTAATGTTATTTATTGGGGTGGTAAGCTATTAGCTTTGTGGGAAGCGGCAGATCCTCATAAACTCGATCCGCAAACATTAGAAACTTTGGGTAAGGAACATTTTAATGGTGTTTTATCTGAAGGTGAAGCTTTTGCAGCGCATCCACGTTTCGATCCTAGTTGCGAAGAAGATAATGGCGAACCTTGTTTGGTGAATTTTTCTATTAAGCCGGGATTATCTACAACTATTACTATTTTTGAATTAGATACTGCTGGTAATATTGTCCGTAAAACCGCTCATAGCGTTCCGGGTTTTGCTTTTATTCACGATTTTGCGATTACTCCTAATTACTGCATATTTTTTCAAAATCCCGTTGCTTTTAATCCGATTCCTTTTGCTTTCGGAATGCGCGGTGCTGGGGAATGCATTAAGTTTCAGGGAGATCAACCTACTAAGGTTTTGATAATTCCGAGAAGATCCCCCCTAACCCCTCTTAAAGAAGGAAAATCCCCCCTAACCCCCCTTGAAAGAGGAAGATCCCCCCTAACCCCCCTTGAAAGAGGAAGATCCCCCCTAACCCCCCTTTCTCAAGGGGGGGATAAGAAGAAGGTACAAAT
>CAYMZW010000358.1:0-7267 GCA_964395005.1 uncultured Rivularia sp. | reverse complement strand
CGACTTGCAGTCGCCAGGTGAAGTATACAATTAGACTTTTAAAACATCCTCTAAGGTAAAGATCCTCGAATTACAACTATTAAGATAAATTTGCTAGGAAGTATGGGGGTTCGTTGTTTCCAGGTGACTGGTACAGCGCGGCGGAAATAAATAGATCATCAAATCGCTAAAACTTTACCGATGTCGCGTCCATTTTAATGGTTTAGCCATTGTTTGATTAAAGTATTCAATAAAACTAAGTATTCGATTTTTTAAATCATCTTTACTAACGAAACTTGCTCGTTTTAGTAACTTCCGAACCAAAATACTGAACCAAATCTCTATTTGATTTAGCCCCTAAAAGGCGGAGTTTCTCTGCGTTGGAATAAATTGTCAAAATTGACGATAATTTGGAATACCGTATCTATAACGGTCGTAGTGAAGTTGTTCAACGCCTTCTTGCTCAAGAATGTGAAATTTGTGGTGCAAATCGGGCGCTATGATGGTGAACCTCTAAAACGAAAAAATTACTGGAAAGCTACGTGATACGGAAACGGTTATGCGTAGTTTGGAGGGGGTGGTTGGTAAAGTGCAGTCTACGCAACTCGCTGACTACCTAACCTACATCAAGCACGGTTTCGGATGGGAGGGGTCATTTTCCAATGCGAGGCGGTTCAATCCCCAATGCCCTATCTCCCAATTTGTGTCAAATTGTATAACTCTTAGCTGAATATTTAGCTTCATTTCCAATCCTCAACTATATTTAATACATCTACCAATTCAGCCTATTGTTACCGTACCGTGATTAGGAGACTTTTACGTAATTTCCGCGTAGCGTTTTTAAATAGTAAACCGGGTGATTTGTCAAAGAGGGATGACACTGTAGCTCCCCAAGTTGCAGATAGCGCCCGCGATTCTATTCAAGATTCAACTCCAACAAGCTGGTGGAGAACAATTTTTGTTACCAGTTTGGGTGTTACTGTTTTGATGTTGGGTGTACGGGAATTAGGTTGGTTACAGCGTTGGGAGTTGCGTGCTTACGATCAAATGATGCTTATGCGTCCTCCGGAACCACAAGATGATAGAATTTTGCTGGTAACGGTAACAGATAAAGATTTACAGCAACAAAAAGATGTACTCAGTAATGAAACTATTCATCAAGTATTGAAAAAAATTCAATCTTATCAACCGCGTGTTATTGGCTTACATAATAGTTTATATCAAAAAAATACCCAAAAAATTAACTTAGAAATAGGGATACCCAAAGATAATATTTTTGCTGGTTGTGTATTTAAAGGTATAAACGAAACAGAAGCAGAAATACCACCACCGCCTAATTTTACTAAAGAGAATACAGGTTTTACCGATTTAATTCCCGATGATATTGATGGTGTTGTTCGCCGGGGCTTACTATTTTCTACAGCTTTTCCAAATAGTAAATGTAATAGTGATTACTCTTTTGCTACCAAACTTGCGGTCAATTATTTAGCCCAACAAGGGATTGAATATAATTTTCCAGGTAAGATTTTTTCTTTAAATAAAGTGCCTTTTCCTCGTTTAGAAAAAAACTCTGGTGGGTATATAAACCTTGATAGGGATGGTTCTCAAATTTTCATTAATTATCGCAATCACAACAATGTTGCCAAGAATATCAGTTTTACAGAAGTTTTAACAGACAAAGTTAATCCAAATGTAATTAAAAATCGTTTGGTAATTATTGGTACTAGCGCTCGCAGTCTTGACCGTGGGTTAGATGCTCCTTATAGTATCTCTGGAAAAAAAATATCAAAAGTTTCTCCTGTATTTATTCACGCACAAGTAACCAGCCAACTTATTAGTGCGGTATTAGATAATAGACCTTTAATTTGGTATTTTCCAGAATGGCTCGAAGCTGTGTGGATATTGAGTTGGTCTTTAGTTGGTGGTGCTTTAGCCTGGAAAGCAAGAAGACCTGTATATTTATTAATAGTATCTGGTATTACTGTTTCTGGCTTAGTGGGAACTTGTTATTTACTAATATTACAAGCTGGTTGGATACCCGTTGTACCGACCGGGCTTGCTTTAGTTTTTACTGCTATTGGCGTGTTGGGTTACACGAGCTATCAAACACAATTGAAGACAAAAGTGATTCTTTTACAAGTTGAAAAACAAAAGGACGCGATAGAACAATTAAATACGCTTTTAAACGAAACATCTGGTATTCAAGACACACCTAGAATTCAACCTATAGCTGCTGCTGCAAATATTTCTATTTCTTCCTCTCCCTTACTTAGCAATCGCTATAAAATAACTAGAGTTCTTGCTCAAGGTGGTTTTGGCTGCACTTATTTAGCTAAAGATACTCAACGCCCCGGTTTACCAACTTGCGTTGTCAAACAATTAATGCCAGCTAGAAGAGATACCAGATTTTTACAAGTTGCCAGAAGATTGTTTGATTCAGAAGCAGAAATTCTCGAACTTTTAGGAAAACACGATCAAATACCAGAACTCTATGCATTTTTTGAAGAAGAAAAAGAGTTTTATTTAGTTCAGCAATTTATTCCCGGACATCCTTTAACTGATGAATTGCCACCTCGTAAGAATATAAAAAGCGAATCGGAAGTTATTAATATACTCAAAGAACTATTAGAAATCCTCGCATTTATTCATCAACGTCAAGTAATTCATCGCGATATTAAACCGGCTAATATTATCAGATGTAATCAAGATAATCGCTTGGTACTAATTGATTTTGGTGCCGTGAAACTAATGCAGCCGCAATCAAAAGAACAAACCGAACTAGCCACCGTAGCCATTGGTACGCGGGGCTATACACCACCAGAGCAATTTGCAGGGCATCCGCGTCTGAGCAGCGATATTTATGCTTTAGGGGCGATCGCCATTCAGGCATTAACGGGTTTGCTTCCCCACGAATTGCAACCAAATCCCCATACAGGTAGCTTAGAATGGCGAGAATGGGCACAAGTAAGCGATAAATTTGCAGCAATTTTGGATAAAATGGTGCGCTATCATGCTTCCGAAAGGTATAAATCCGCTGTTGAAGCGTTGGAAGATATTAAATTAGTTAGTAGTTAGTAGTTAATTGTTAGTTGTTAGTTGTTAGTGGTTAGTGGTTAGTAGTTAGTAGTTAATAATTATCTCCTTGTCTCCCCATTTCCTCCCTACTCACTCAATTCAAGATTATCTATAATTTGTTAGTAATATTGCACAAAAATTGAATGCATACAAAACCAGATGACGCTGAGTTACAAAGAATTGCCATTATCGGTTGCGGTTATGTGGGAACTGCTGCTGCACGCTACTGGTGTCAACAGGATTACTCGGTAACGGCAACGACTACAACACATGAGCGGGTTGCACAATTAGAGGAAGTTGCCACCAAAGTGGTAGTCATGAAAGGCGAAGATTCCCAAGCTGTAAAATCGCTTTTGCAAGATATAGATACTGTAATTTTAAGCATTGCTCCGATTAGCCATCGCCAAGTTGATGCACAGTCATATCGAGAAACTTATATTCCTACAGCTAAGAATTTAGTAGCAGCATTAAAGGAGAATAAGAGCGTTAAGCAGTTGATTTATCTTAGTAGCGTGTCGGTATACGGTAATAAAAATGGTGAATTGGTTGATGAAACTTCCCCGGTTGATACCCAAAGCGAATATAATCAGGTGCTTTGTGAAGCAGAGCAGCTTTTATTAAATTCAGCTAGCGAAGATGTGGCAATTACTATTTTGCGTTTGGGTGGAATTTATGGCCCCAAGCGGGAATTGATAAAGCGCTTTGCAAGACTTGCTGGTAAAAACATTGATGGAAGTGGTGAAACTTTTACCAGTTGGATTCACCTTGATGATGTTATCGCGGCTATGGATTATCTTAGTAAAAGAAAATTGGGCGGTATCTATAATCTGGTGAATGACTTTAATATGACTATCCGCGAATTATCTGATGAAATTTGCAAACTCGGAAACTTAGAAAAGATTCTTTGGGATGATACAAAACCAAGTTACCGCTCTCTAAATGCTCGTATCAGCAATCAAAAGATTAAAGCCGCAGGTTACAAGTTGATTCATCCCAAGACAATTATTTAATGTTAAATAATGTTAAACAATAGCGCATTCTTGGGTAATTAAGTTAGCTCCTGGGGAATCACTGCTAAATTGAGCAATTGCTCTTTTAATGCGATTTTCGCTGTATCTCCAACTGAGTATAAGATTTATTTCGTCGCTAGGCTGTAGAGTTTTCGGTACATTTAGCGAAATTCCATCTGGAAAATTAAAAATTAAGCGATTGTCTTCAATCCAATCTACAGTGTTATCAGATACTGGAATTTCATCAAAGGTACCAAACCGCAACATTGAACTATTAATTACTTTTATATTTGGATATTCCCTATTAGTGATTTCTGGTTTCTCTTTGCTCCAAGGAAACGAAGATTCTTCTTGCTTTGCTTCACGAAACAAGGAGATTTTTGCAAGTACGCATTTATTTTTAGGGTTATAAGCAATGACTGTACTGATACGAAAATTTCCTTCAATTAAATATATTTCTGCGTATTGTCTACCAGGTTTGCTCATGATACCAGAACCTTGAGACGAAAACATTATAGTTGATTCTGGATCTACAGGATGAACAATACCCGGCCCGCATTTTTCAATTATCCATTGTTTTTCAATCGCTTTTGAAGAGTCTTCACTATTAACAAAATTTAAATAATGTTCTATTTCAGATGCGTCTGAGGCACAAGTAAATTTTCGCGTGGAATTAAGTCTTTCAGTTATTTTTCCTTCCCCATCATACCGCGAAAGAATTCCTTTCCAGGTGAATCCATGATCTGCAATAAAGCGATACCATTGCTCAAAGTTGTTTTCTTCTGATTGTTCGTTCTGAGATAATCCTTGTTGTTCTACGCTATCGCTATTAATCATGATGTTATCCTTATCAATAATATTTGTATTCAAAATACTTACAGATTTTAAGTACCTCAATTAAAATAACATAACCAATTTTTATCTGAATCAGCAGAGCTTAGAAATAAAATGTATCTGATAACTGAGACACTTTTTGATAGCTTGGTAAAAGCTTATGAGTAATTATTTCAATTTCATCCGAATCAATTGCTAATTCCTCTAATTTTAGAGAATGATAGCTAAATGTATTACTTTCTTGAACTTTTTTCACGCTTTTTATCATGGCTGGGTGCCGATTTATCAGGTTTTTAGCATCTGTAGTAAAAGTAGTATTTTCTCCAAAAGGAATAGACCAATTTACCATGGGAGCATTATAAGGTATTTCCCATCTGGAACAAATATGCTGAAATGTTTCGGCAGGATTTTTACCTAATTTCTCTAAAGTAATACAACTTACTTCAGATGATGCTTTAAGAGCATTATCCAGCAATTCATAGGTATGTTGATAGCTTATACAAAACCAATTTAAGCCTATTTCAGGATTTTTTACCCACCATTTTTTCCAGGAATTACAAGTATTAAAGGGGTCGCGAAACATAAAGATAGGTTTACTTTCTTGAATAGCATGGTCGTTAGGAAACGGTAACAGTTTTAACTTCCGTATAATGCTCCAAACAATACTCGCCGAGTTCTCTACGCATAACCGACTGCTTGAAACCACTGAAGTGTGCAGCAGCATCGAAGACATGATAGCAATTTCCCCATACCGTACCAGCACGGATGCTATTTGCTACTCGATGAGCTTTGGTAATATCTTTTGTCCACACTCCAGCAGCCAAACCGTACATGGTAGTATTTGCTAAATGAATCGCTTCTTCAATATCTTTGAATTTGATAATGCTCATTACCGGCCCAAAGATTTCCTCTTGAGCAATCTTCATGTCGTTTGTGACATTGGCAAATACAGTGGGTTCGATAAAGTAACCGCGATCGCCGACTTGATGTCCGCCGCACATCATGTTTGCACCTTCGCGCATTCCGGCTTCGATGTAGCTCATTACTCGATCGAATTGATCTTTATCTACCTGTGGCCCCTGTTCCGTTTTGGAGTCAAAGGGGTTGCCAACTAAACGGTTTTTAGCTTTCTCGACGCTTTTTGCAACAAATTCGTCGTAACATTTTTCTTCTACAAACAGCCGCGAACCTGCATTACAACATTGCTCTTGGTTGAAGAATAAGCTTTTATGGGCACCTTCTATTGCTGCATCCATATCGGCATCAGCAAAGACGATGTTAGGACTTTTACCACCAAGTTCCAGCGTTACCCGCTTGAGGTTGCTTTTAGCGGCAGCCTCCATAATTAAATGTCCTACCTCAGTCGAACCCGTAAACGCACCGTCAGTGCGATCGCCACTATTGTGGTAGGCTTTGAAAAGCTAAGTAGGGGTGCAAAATGGTTCAAAATGAAACTGAAACCCTCATGAGACAATTGCGGATTACTTCGTGGATCTTGAAGACCCTCGAATCGAGCGTACAAAGAGACATCAGTTAATTGATGTAATCACGATTGCCATTTGTGCAGTAATTTGTGGGGCTGACTCATGGGTAGCAATTGAAACATATGGATAAGCCAAAAAAGAATGGTTAAAACGTTTCTTAGAGCTACCCAATGGTATTCCATCTCATGCATAAAACAATTATTCGTTGGATTGATGAGATTATTGCTTACTTTGATAACCGTACAACTAGCGGCGTGGTTGAGGGAATTAATAATAAATTAAAACTTATTAAGCGTTCGGGATATGGATTCAGAAACTTTAATAATTTTAGAGTTAGATGTTTGCTTAACTGGCATTTCATTTATTGATTTAGCATACTAAGTACTGAAGAGCCTAAAATAACCAATTCATTATTAATAAATTAACGGGCTAAGTCTCTTGCAGACAAAGCCCGTTAACTATCTTGCTGGTTTATCACATCGCCTCCATTTACATGAAATTGATTTTGTTTTGCAATCAATATTTTAACCTCCCATATCAGCTTTTTCTTTGCTGTCGGATTGGCTTTACTTTATATAAGCATTGCCACTTTTTTATATCATGGTTATCTTTGATTACAATACTATACTAACATTATTAATAGTAAAATTATGGCAATAATTATCACAAATATATTAAAAAATATCACGCTAAAGCTTAATAGCTTCTTTGAGAAAAATTTCAATGTTTCAACATACAATATTTTGTCAAGCCCAAAAATATAATTTGTCTGCGTATTAGCTAAAATTTGTGAAAAAGCTGTAATTTCAGTGGTCTCAAAGTGGCTTTAAGTTTAATCAGTTTGATTGTTTTGGCACTTCTTCACAAGTTCCTCAATATATTTCC
>CAYMZW010000357.1:0-7304 GCA_964395005.1 uncultured Rivularia sp. | reverse complement strand
CCTATTGCCTATTCCCTCTATACAAACTTTGCTACCAATTCGCTCATTCTACCTTCGCGAGTAGTGTTAAGGATAACGGGGATAAAAATATTACTCATATTAACTGTTATTATTAGCGAACATTAAAAAAAGATACTTAAATGAATTAAATAGAAATATTTGTTGATTTATTTTCATGTTTAAATATCTGTTTTACTGCAATCATAAATATAATCATTTGCTTGATTTTTTTTTCGTTGGTATAAAAGATTAAGAGTTCGATCGGCTAAAAATAAGTTCAGGTAAATTTTTTTAAACTTTTAGCTCGCTTTTATACCCGTTTTGTTTTATATTTTGTTTTTTAAAATTGAAAAGATACTCTACTTAACTACCCACCGTAAATTCTAAGAAGGTTAGTACAACATGAATTCTTATCTAGCAGCAGCTATCCAAATGACTAGCGTGCCTGATTTAGGGCAGAATTTGACACAGGCTGAAGAATTGATTGATGTAGCCGTGCATAAAGGTGCCCGGTTACTGGGTTTACCAGAAAATTTTTCGTTTATGGGAGAAGAAAAAGAAAAGCTTGTACAAGCCGAAACGATTGCGAAGGAGACTCAAATTTTTCTCAAAAAAATGGCGCAGCGTTACCAAGTGACTATTATTGGTGGTGGTTTTCCCGTACCTTCGGATGACGTTGACAAAGTTTTTAACACTGCTTCGCTGATAGATTCCAACGGTGAGGAATTATCACACTATCGCAAAGTACATTTATTTGATGTAAATGTCCCCGATGGTAATACTTATCAAGAATCTACTACGGTAATGGCTGGTAAAGAACTACCATCTGTGTATACCTCAAAACAATTCGGAAATATCGGACTTTCAGTTTGTTACGATGTTCGCTTTCCTGAAGTTTATAGACATCTATCAAAACAAGGTGCCGACGTAATGTTTGTTCCCGCAGCTTTTACCGCTTTTACAGGCAAAGATCACTGGCAAGTATTATTACAAGCCCGCGCCATTGAAAATACTTGCTACATAATCGCTCCCGCACAAACTGGCATACACTATAACCGTCGTCAAACCCACGGGCACGCCATGATTGTCGATCCTTGGGGAATGATTTTAGCCGACGCTGGCGAACAACCGGGAGTGGCGATCGCCGAAATAAATCCAGCCAGAATTGAACAAGTGCGCCGTCAAATGCCCAGTTTAGAACATAGAGTATTTTAAATAGTTGTAAAGGCATTCAGAAGACTTTTCAATCAATTTTCAGTAGCACAAAACCTGGTATCTTTGATATACCGGGTTTTTGTATTTAAACTTATATTAATTAAAATCTTTTTATCTCCTTACTTGATTTTTCCTCTATGCCTCTTTATATGGATAAATTAAAATGCCTACAATCAAATTGTAGAAAAGCGATTGAATCATAGGCATTTTATTTTAATTTGACTTTTTTATCTATGACTTATCGTCAAACTTTTCCACAGCCCCCAACGCCCTTAAAGAAGCTTTTTCCGGTTCTGTTAAACCTTTAATATTCCTGATTTTCATACCTTCATAAAAACGGGGGGAATTGAATTGCTTGAAGCTCTGGTAGGTTTTGAGATCCCAAAGTTGAATCTTCTCATCTTCTCCACCACTAGCAAGAAATTTACCATTAGAACTAAAGGCTACACAACGAATTGGCAATGTATGTCCATTGAAGAATGTATGTAATAATTTACCTGTTTCTACTTCCCATAATTTGACGGTATTGTCACCACTTCCGCTAGCAAGCATTTTGCCATCGGCACTAAAAGCTACTGAGTAAACTTGTTGAGTGTGTTGTCTTAAAGTATGCAAACACTCGCCAGTAATCGGATTCCATAATTTAATAGTCTTATCTTCGCTACCAGTTGCAAGAATTTTACCATCAGAGCTAAATGCTACAGAGCAAACTAAATCTGTGTGTTCCTCTAAGGTTTGTATGCATTCTCCTGTATCTACATTCCACAATTTCACTGTACTGTCAGCATTACCGCAAGCGATTGTGCTACTATCCCTGGGATTAAAGGCGATCGCGCATACCCAATGGGAATATCCGAGAATAACTCGCTTACAAGTACGTGTTTCAACATTCCAAATATGAATAGTGTTATCTTTACCACCGCTAGCGAGGGTTTTACCGTCGGGGCTAAAAACTACACTCCATACCCAATTTTCATGTCCTTTGAGGGTTGCAATCTCTTTGACATCATTAAATTTTTTGATATCCCAAAGCTTGATTTGACGGTCTGCGCTACCACTGGCTAAGGTACAACCATCTGAACTAAAAGCTACCGAGGAAATTCGTCCTTGGTGTCCCGGTAGCGAATAAGATTTAAAATTTTCTAACTCCCACAAATGTATTTGGTCATCTTGAGAGCTAACAAGGATTTTACTATTCGGGCTAAATGCTAAAGATGAAACACCACGAGGAGTATAGCCCAAAATATTCCAGCAAGTTCCATCTTCTATATTCCAAATCCTTGCTGTTTGGTCATCACTACCACTAATAAGCGTGCGTCCTGACGGATGGAAACCGATATCCCATACTTGTCTCTTATGACCGGATAATGTTTGCTTACATTCACCAATAATAGTATCCCATATTTTAATTGTTCTATCTTCACTACAACTGGCAATTATCTTGCCATCAGGACTGAAGCGCACCTTATATACCTTCCCCTTATGACCTTCTAAAGTAGCTTTGCACTCACCTGTTGCTAACTCCCAAAGTCTAATAGTTTTATCTGCACCGCTACTAACCAGTAGTTCACCATTTGGATGAAAATCTACTGCATAAACGTCACCATCATGACCTTTAAAAGTTTGTTCACATTCTTGCGTATTAATATTCCACCGCTTTATACTACCGTCGGCACTACCACTGGCAATAACATTAATATGATTAGGATGAAAACATACAGACCAAACCGATCCTGTATGTCCTCTTAAAGCTTTTTTGCACTCGCGGGTTTTAACATTCCAAATTTTGATGCTTCTATCTTCGCTAGCACTAGCTAAAATTGTATCATTAGCATTAAACGCTACTGAATATACTTTATCAGTATGTTTATTCAAAGTAGGAAAACATTCACCACTGTCAATATTCCATAATTTAATTGTGTAATCATTGCTAGCACTGGCAAGAATTTTGTTATTGTGGCTAAATGCAAATCCCTGCCCTGAAGCGGTATGTCCTTTATATCCTTTCCAAATACTAAGTAGTTTAATCTCATCTGTTTGCCAAAGTCGCACTTCTCCATTGATCGCGCCTGTAGCAAAATATCTACCATCATGACTAAAACCTACTGATACCAGACCCGACATTGTGTCATTAAATACTGAACTTTTTAAATAGCTATTTGTAAATCGGGTATTCTGTAATCTGACATCTTTAAAATAAGCCTGCCAAATTGTCAAGTCGGAAAAATTCTCTCCACTTAGACTAATTTGCGATTCATTAATTTGAAGATAACGCAATAAATTAATGATATTGCCTGCTGCGTATCCTTCCTTCTCTAGTGGTTCATCTCGCAGTCGCTTTAATAAGCTTTTTAAATGAGATTCTAATTGCTTCTGGCTACCAAAATACTCAATCAGCTCTACCTTCAATGGTTCCAAGATTGAACGTTCCTGTCTTTGGCGAAAATAATCTAGCGATCGCGCCTTGATTAAAGGATATTCGTTAATAACTTCAAAGCCCCTACCGCGTTTAATTTCCTCCGCAGCTTGGGAAATTAACATTTTTGTAACATAGTCAGCAACTACAGACTGTAAACTAAATCTTCCAACACCTGCATCTACTGCTTTTTCAATGAGCGATCGCCGCAATAAAGATTCTACAGCTTCTAAAATCCTAATATTATCTTGTACAATTAAATCTTTCTTCATGTACCCTAAAGAAACGGAATCTCGATTGATTGCAAACCAATACATGAGTTGTTTCTCTAACTCTGATAAGCGGTTGAATTGTTCTTCTAAAAGTGTTTGTATATTTCCATATACAGCAGTCTTTTGATGAATTTGTTTTAAAAATTCAGCAACATCGTTGTTAAACAAATTGTATAAAGTGGTAGCAACTATTTTCAGTGCTAATGGATTACCAGAGTAAAGCTTTACTAATTCTCGTAAATCTTCTTCTTTACAGATTTTATCTGTAAATCCTTTATCCCTAAGAATGGCCTTTGCATCATCTAAATTCAATCCTGTAAGCTGTAATACCTTAACAGGTAATTTTTTTCCTTCCAACATTGCTACTTCCAAGGGTTTCTCCCGACTTGTTAGTAACAAACAGCTGCTATGTGATGTTTCTCCAACTTTTCGGAAAAAATCACCATAATTTTGATAGCCGTCTTGATATTTTCCTACTAACTCATGCTCTTTCCCCTTACTACTACTAAATAAAGACTCAACATTATCTAAAATTATTAAGCAGCGATGTTTCCGCAAGGCATCGATTAAATGCAGAATTTTCTTATTACCATTGTCATCTTTTAATTTAAAATCAATCTGATTGTCATTATCATCAGGTAGAAACTTCAAAATATCAGTCAAAACATCATTTAATTGTGGAGAATTACGAAGACTGCGCCAAATGATGTACTCAAAATCTTTGCTTACCTGTTCAACAATTTTGGCAGCAAGAATGGTTTTACCAATACCTCCCAATCCCAAAACTGCAATCAAACGGCATTGCCGTTTCACAATCCACCCTTCTAATTCTGAGATTTCCTTTCCTCTACCTCGAAAACCCTCAACATCAACCGCTTCACCCCAATTCTGGCCAATGTTTGATTTTTTTGCTTCCAAAGCTTGGTACTTTTCAAATAAAGATTGCCTAAGCTCGTAAATTTTTTTATTACGCTTACCTTCAATTTTAAATTTTTTGTAACTTTCTCCTAATCTTTTCCGCACTGCTGCTGGAGATATATTTAACCTTTGAGCAATTTCTTCCCCCGAACAACCATCTAATGCTAGTTTCAAAGCATCAAACTCTAAAGCAGTTATACCTTGTTCAATTGCAATCTTTTTAATAAATATATCTGGCAACTGAAAATTATTAAAAGTACTATCCATCTCACATTAGCTCCATCTCACATACAGATACGTGATGTCACATATTCCTTTTCCCGAACCAAACTTCTTACATAAGACACATTAGCCTGGATTATCGTTTAGCGTCTCTTTGTTCCAAAAGACTTATTTATTTTTTTAAGTAAGATCCTTAAGTTTAATCCAAACTTTCAATAATACAACTGTTTTTATCACATTTCCGATAAGTATAATTACTTGTGATAGTGTTTTAACACAGTTATCTGTTAGCTTTTGCAAAATCGCAGGAAAGTTATCATCCCAAAATAAACCGGCATTACGCCACAATCATTATGTATCCATAGCATATAAAAGTCGATATCTACTACAGTATAAGTTTCGTAATCTCTATTTTTTCATTCTAGTTTCAGTACTTTTTCTTTTCTCTCAATAAGAATTAATTTGAAGTCCAGTATAAAATAAATCAGCTTTACGATTTATCTGAGAGTCCATGAGAAAAAGAATATCTAAGCAATCGCTTGTATAGTGGATTCCAAAATTTATATTTAGGCTATAATCTAAGTATATTTGTTGTGAGAAGTTGTGAGCTATATATAAATAAGCAGTAGTTAGTTTATTTTATTGTGAGCCCCGACCACATCACTGATTTTTTACATAGGAAGAAAAATAAGTGCCTAAATCTATACTCCAGCAATATTTGGAAAGCTCCGAAGCACCAAAAACACAATTGTATATCGGAAAAACTCCTTTAAAAAGCGATTCTCAACTTTATCAACCGACATTAATATTACATCCAGCTTTTTCAAATATCAACTACAAAGTGATTGAAATATTGTCTGAAACTGGATATGGAGAATTTAGTGTCACCATTGAAAAGAAGAATAATGACTATTTGGTCTGTATAAAGGGTCATCTTAGCGAACGTTACTTTTTAAATGAACAAGAATCAAAGGTCATTTATAAAGCATATCAGCAAATATACAAAGCTTCGAGCACCTGGTATTTATCTAAGTTTGACGACTAGGCACGTAATCATTCAATTCTAAATTACACAGGAATTTTTGCGATCGGGAACCTTTAAATATTTGTGGAATATTAAAAGGTTCATGCTAGTGAATCAAATTAAATATGGGGCTTTCGATGAACCAGACGTTTACAGGCCGGTAGTGTTTTATCACTTACCGGCTTTTTGATTTTGATGCATTTGGATATCTGCAACTTAGTTTACTTTCTTGAGTATCAATCATGATTCATCACAAATATAGTCGATTATTCCAATTTACCTTCAAATGTATTAAATACTTTTTTTTAGTACTAATTGGTTTTTCTATAGCTTTAGTATTAGCAGCGGGGGTAGGTTACTTGAATCTAGCAATCCAATTCTTTGATTTTGTTTTCGCCTTAATTAGGTATATAGGCATAATTCTGCTTTGTTTAATCGTTGTAACAATGATTGCTGAATCTTTCCGATAGTCTGTTAATAACAATTGCAGAATGTAATCTTTTTGAGGACGTTTTAAAAGAGTCTTATTATGACTTCATAGCTAACGTAGCTAAGCATCTGAGTATATGGTAAAACCTTGGTTTATCCTTGCTACGAAGCATAATTATGAGGTTTTAATTATATTTTCCTGCACTTTTAAAACATCCTCTTAATCTAAATACAAGCCAAAATCCGATCCGATCTTCTTTCAGTTTTTAGTCCGCTCCGCGATCGAAAATATTCTTTTAGAAATCAGCGTCCTACTTTTTACCTTACTACGATTGATGTAGGAAAGTAGAACTATATTGCTATGGGAAAAAAGAGGATAGCTGCACGAGACTTTTTTTATTTCTCATTCAGTCAAAAAAAAGTCTGGAGTTTTTCCAGACTCAGCTTTTAATTTATTCAATTCCATCATAACCATGAAACTTAACAAAATTAAGTCTTCTCAAAAATTTAGCTATACTTTTGCTCGCCTATCTATGTGCATGGGATATCTTATCAGTTTATCCGCCGTTTTTCTATTTGCAGTAGAAAACGATCCAAAAGGAATCAATCTTATACCTGTAGCACAGTTGTTTTTTGAAGGTGCAAAAATTAGTATGCACCTCGAAAGAGAAATGAAAAAGCCGAATAAACTTTTAAATAAGAATTAATCTGACCTGTGTTTTGATTTGTACAAATAGCTGTATCACTTCACAAAACAAAAAACCGGGGAACAATACTTACCCGGTTCGGTCATTTTTTACAGAATCCT
>CAYMZW010000356.1:0-7309 GCA_964395005.1 uncultured Rivularia sp. | reverse complement strand
AAAACACCCTTTTATATTATTTTATCAGAGTTTAATTATTTGTCGGAGATGTCTAAACCAAAATTCATTTCTACCCAATAGCTTAAAGGGTGCTGATGAAATTTTTCGGTAGATATATTTGATATATTGTTAATACTTGTTTGTAATTCTTTAATACTAGGAATATTCCGCTTGATAGAACGTTCTAAAGTTTCATCAATAACATTACTCGGCTGAATTTCAACACCAAATAACTTACTCGCAATCTCAGCTAATACCAGACGACGTTCTTCGCGGGAACCTTCAGTAGACATGGTAGCGCTAGTACCAATACACAGCAAATCTTGACCGCATCTTTGACGCAATTTGCGTATCAAAATAGCCACATCAGCACCTTGTCTTCCTCGATAAGTATGTAACTCATCTAAGACGAGAAATTTTAAATTTGGTGATTCAACAAGTTTACCTTCATGAGTGCGGGAAAGCATTAATTCCAGCATCACGTAGTTGGTTAATATAATGTGGGGAGGATTTTCTTGAATAATACTTTTTTCTTGTAAACTTTCTTGTCCGGTATATTTCTCAACTCGGATATGAGAATTAGGAACTTGACGTAAAAACTTATCTAATTCTTCTTTTTGAGAGTTAATTAAAGCATTCATTGGGTACACCAAAATTGCTCTAACTCCACCTAATTCGGGATTGCGTAATAAATCATCGAAAATCGGCACAACATAAGTCATGCTTTTACCAGAACCAGTTCCCGTAGTTAATACATAAGGTTCTTGACGTTGTGCTGTCAGAAAAGCTTGTTTTTGGTGATAGTGAAAAGTAAAAGGTTTCCCATCATCACGAGAGAAATAGCTAACACAATCGGGATGTAAAACACCTTGCTCTACTAATTCAGTGACAGTCGCACCTTGCTTATATTTCGGATTTAATTGGATTAATGGATCTGTCCAAAGTTGTCCCGCTTCTAACTCCTTATCAACGAACTCCTTTACTTTGCGATCGCGAATTTTCAAGAAGCTTTCAATATACCGTTTATAATCGCCGATAATGTCGTTACGGAAGTTGAATATATCTAAATTAGGTGTAGATGTTTCTGCTGATTCTGCTTCTGTATATGTCATACTACCTTTATAACAAGGGGAATTATCAGAATTAGTCTCTATTACAAATAAGTTTTCTATTTAATAGATTTAAGTATATTAGGACTTAAGAAACTGGCACATTTTTTTTGTAGGGGAGGCAAAAAGGGGTGTAGATTTTCTTCCCCCTTTATTGCCGTTGCTGTGACACTTTGAGCAACTTTGAACGTAGTAATAATGTTTTCAGTGTCACGCACCAGCTTGGTATTGTGACAATTTCATAAGTTCTGTATATTTAGCAATCATTCTTAACAGCACGTAATATTTTTATATCGTTTTATAAATCCTCATCTGTAATTTTTATACATTAAAGCATTAGTGAGGTGATAATTCAAACATTATTTTTGTCGCACAACCGCTAATCTATTGGATGTGTTGATTAAATTGAGATATCCGAAAGTACTTCGATTGTGTTTTATTAGCTTCCCTAAAGCGCTATATAGCGATTTTCGGTTCAGTCCAATACACTTCGGCAACCTCACCCCTCTGCTTCCACCCCTTACCAAGGAGAGGGGAAGGGAGTAGTTTCCTGTATTGCATCCAACTGATAACCAGCATATTAAGTCTCAGCCTCAATTCCATAGCGAAGACAAAAACGAGTCAACAATCATATACATTCTGATGCCTATTAAAGTGACGCTAAAATAAGGACAAATTATAGTAATATTGCATTAAACCTATGACTAGCGTAGTAATCAAGCCTTCATCTTTACTAACAGAAGGAATTCGTGTTGAGAGAATTAATAATATCAACCTCTTCAAATTTACGGAAGAACTAGGGTTGCGTATGCAAGAACTTCTCGACAAGAAAAAAGCCGACCTGTTAACACCAGAAGAAGCTGCCGAACTAGAAGCTATAGGAGAATTAGACACAATATTTAGTTATATAAACGCCGTAAATGCATCACAGTCGTGACAATTTCTAATAGTAACCAGGAATTTGTACGGAAGCGTGCCCAATATCGGTGCGAATATTGCCGCTATCCAGAATTTCTAAGTACGTCTCCCCTTACAATTGACCATATTAATCCACAATCATTGGGTGGTTCAGATGATACTGATAATTTGGCTTTAGCTTGTCGTCGCTGCAATGAGCGTCATTATAACTTTACTGTTGGTACCGATCCAGAAACAAAAGAAGAAGTACCATTATTTCATCCTCGCTCCCAAATATGGGCTGACCATTTTATCTGGTCAAAAGACGCTACAAAAATTATTGGTGTAACCTCTATTGGTCGTGCGACTTGCAACCGTTTAGATTTAAATGATGAACGTCGTGCTGACCGTTTTATCCAAAAATCTCGTCGTTTTTGGGTGAAAGGTGGTTTTCACCCTCCTCATGAAGACCCACGTCTTTCCTAAAGAAATAATTTTTAATTACCCGTTTCTAGGATAAAGCTAGAAACGAGCAAATAAACCGCATATTTTGTTGAAAATTTATCCTAGTACAAGTCGGCGTAAACAAGGCAACCATTAAAAATTGCTAAAAAGCCCAGAAAATCAAACTTCTTACTTCTTACTTTTTACTTCTTACGAACGCCCAGCGGTACTAGTTATCCCCTAACAACTTTTCTCACAGTTTCAATATCTATTTCTAAAATTTGAGCAATTCTCTGAATACTAAACCCTTCTTCTAAAAGCTTTGGCAAAATTTTCAACTTAGTTTCTAATTCACCTTCCTCTTTCGCTTCTTGGTAAACTTTAGTTTCTTTGAGCAAGTTTAAATCTAGCATGGCTTCTATATCCTCACGACTTAAATGAGGAAATTTATAAATTACAATTGTCTCTATAAATTCTATAACTTTTCTTTGAGTGAGTGTGTCTGTGAGTTCTTCTTTAGCTTTGTTAATTAGCGTTTTGGCAAAATTTCCGACTTTATTCTCACTTTCTACAACTAAGCGTACAATTCCTATTTCTAGAGAATCATCTGGGGTATTTTCAAGTTCATCTAAGTAAAAACGTCGTAAATGAGGTTCTAGTAAGGAATTATAACGTGGGGGATAGCTGCGCTCGTTACTGCGTTTGTCGTAAATAACTATTGCAAACCAATCAGGTTGTGGTGGTTGATATTGGGTAAAGTAAAGGAAAATGCTTGTAAATAATCTGTCATAAAATTCATCATCTTTATAAAACTGAATTTCGACAAAGTATAGTGGTTCATTAGAGAATTCTGCACGGGGAGAAAAGACTCCATCCAATCGGAAACTTTTTTGTTTGATTTCTGGTGCAGTAAACTCATAAGCATTAAGGTTTATTTCTGGTTTGCCAATTAATTCAAAGAAAAATTTGGGAAATTCCTTAAAAATCTCATAAAAAATGGCATCGGTTTTCATTGATAGCACCCATGTTTTATCTCTCTCACAAATTAAATAATTATTAGAGCAATTAAAAACATTTTTTTATAAATTATTTACATTTTTATTTTTACCAATTACCAATTACCCATTCCCAAACATTTTATCCCAAGCTGACAACACCAACCTTTGAGTACGATATTCCCCAAATTGTTTAATTTCATTATTCTTTAAAACCCGGAATGTTTCGCTAGGAAAATCTTCACCATAAACGTTTGCGGGGTCAAGAATATATCGCAATTCATCGCGGGTGAGTCCGTAAAGTTTGGCGTAATATGCGTCTAATTCTGCTCTTAATAAAGCTCGTCTTTCGCTGTTCCAAATAAATGCTTCACCGTCGTATCCCATGTCTAACGCGAAGGGTTGCATATCCCATGCGGTGTAGACGAGTTCTAAAACGCGGGTGCTGATAAATTCAATGTCTTCTTGGGTGTAGGATTCGGGAGGGAGGATGGGGAGTTGTTTGACTATGAAGAAACTTAAATTAGTTCCACCCATTTTTTGACGAGTAATAAAATCAAAAATTAAGCTATTAAAGTAAGCATATAAACATGAAACTATAGAAGCAACATCTGTTTTTGGAATTATGATAAAGACACTATCACCACAGCCTGCTTTTGGAATGATACTAAAAATAAAGGTACGTTCATTAGTAGTATTACTAATTCGTCTAAAGCCAAGCAACCAATCTTTCTTCCATTTATCACCTAACTTGTTCTCAACCTCATTGCGACTCACCCAATAACGAGGTTGAATTTGAAAGCTTGAATCAGATTTTTCTTCATCACTTAAATCACCAGTATCGCCACTATCTTTGTAAGTAGCCCAGCGATGGTCAAATTGATGAAACATTTTTGCTTCATAAAGTGGTACTAAATTATTACCTGGCTGATTATGAAATAACCCGCTATCATTTGCCATATCAAGCATCCGCATAAACGAAATACCCCAAGGATTACTACCCGTTTGTTCATTTTCTAAAACAGGTACACGTTGGTAAATCTTTTTTGTTAATTCAGCATCAGTACGAGTTCTAAAAATTAGACAAGTGAGAGTATTTGGATTAAGTAAAAATAAATCATTCTTTGAAAGGTTAAAAGAGCGATTTGTGTCAGCTAAATGTTTAAAATTAGTATTCCAAAAAGCAAAATTTGCAGGTTGACTAGCTAGATTACCTGATAGTGTAATCAAACAAAAATGTGGATGTGTACGGTGAACAGCAGGAAATATACCTTCTGTATTTACAAAATCATAAAAACTAATAATCTGTTGATGATTTAATAAATCAGCAAAAAATTCTTTATAAGAGTCTGCTGTAGCAATATCACTTTGAATAATGAAACCAGCACGTCCCTTTTTGCTAATTAGTAGTCGGTTTGTCTCAGCAAACACAGCATAAGTATTGATATCCCCCACAGCAGTTAAAGGAAATCTACTCGACTCGCGAATAAACTTACCTTGAGCGTCAGCATCATGTTTCGCTTCTTCAAACTCCTGTGCTAACTGAGGATTTGTTTTTGCTAATCCCTTAATTAATTTATTCCGTGCTGCTTTATTTGCTGCTTTGGCTATTTTTTCATCGCGACTCGCAAAAAATTCTTTCTCCTGTAATTTAATCCTCTCCCACGGTGGATTCCCTAAAACACAACTAAAACCACCTTGCTCAAATACTTCCGGAAATTCCAAACACCAATGGAAAAATCGCTTTTCTTCAGCTAACTTATTCGCAGCATCAACAATATTTTGTATTGATTGTTCGTAGTTGTGCTTCAGCACCTCTTCTCCGGAGTGCGCTGAAGCGCTACTACGTACCAAGCGTGTTAAAGCTTCCGTTGTCGGTAATAACTGTAAATTCTCTTGTGTCAAACCCATGAAAAACGCTGCTGTCCACAGGTTACAAGCAGAATAATCGCGCCACCATCCGGTATTTTGGCGATTTTGTTGATATTTCTCCTGTTTGCGTCTGACATCAGCTGTAGTTTCTTCGCTAATTTCTCCTAAATCGCGCCATTCTTCTACATACTGCGTTCTTTCTTGCTGTAAATTCCCATATAAATTTAAGGATAATTGTCCTTGTAAATCTGTCTGACGCTGCTTTTTATTTTCCTTCTTGATACTACTTGCTAATTTCTTATCATCTCCGGTGACTGGTTTAAATGCTTCGTCGGGTATCCCTTCATCCAAACAATTTAAATCCAACACTCCCACCAGAGAATTACCGCATTTAATTCTGTGGTCTAAAAAGTTTAATGGTAAACCGCGACTAAATCCTTCAATCCATAAAGCAACTTTACATAAATCTACCGCTAAAGGATTTAAATCTACTCCATAAATACAGTTTTGAATGACATCCCGTATCGCTTGACGTAAGGTTTCCGGTGCTGGTTGTACTTCTCCGGTGCGAATCCGGGCTAATTCTTTTCCTAATCTCCGCGCTGCTGCTAACAGGAAATGTCCCGAACCGCAGGCTGGATCTATAATTTTTAAACTTAATAATGCTTGTTCTTTATCCTCGTTACTAGGCTCTGCCTGGTTATCCTCGTTACTAGGCTCTGCCTGGTAACGCAATTCTTGAGGCTCTGCCTCGATTTTACTAGAAGGCGGAGCCTTTGGGGATTGGTTCCCAGCCGGAGTCTGGGAACCAGAGACAGCCGGAGTCTGGGAACCAGAAAAAGCCGGAGTCTGGGAACCAGAGACATTATTTTTCTGGATGGATTTTAACTTTTCTGCAATTACGGGTTCTAGTGCAGTTTTGATTAATTGTCCGACTAGTTGAGGAGGGGTGTAGTAAGAACCTGTAGTTTTGCGATCGCTACCTAAAGCTAAAACAAATTCATGCATCCCATGACGCTTTCTTATCTGGGGATGAAAATCTAATAAACTCTCATAAACGCTTCCTAATTCTTCTACATCCAAAGCTGCATAATTCACTCTTCGCAATTGTCCGGCTTTTTCGTACAAAGATAAATGACGAATTGCTTGCAGCAGCTAGAAATTGCTTATTTTTGACGCAAAACATTCTTGAAAATTTTGTGGATCTATTAAGGAAAATATTCTTGCAAATGTATCATGTGAGGGAATGCCATTTGATAGTTCCAAGAAACGCTTCAACCATTCTTGTTTGGCATATCCATATGTTTCAATTGCTACCCATGAGTCAGCCCCGCTAATTACTGCACAAATAGCAATCGTAATTACATCAATTAGCTGATGTCGCTTTGTGCGTTCAATCCGAGGGTCTTTAACACCCATAAAATAGTCCGCAATTGTTTCATGAGGGTTTCAGTTTCATTTTGAACCATTTTGCACCCCATGCTGATTTTTTTAGGCTACCACAGATTCACGGAGCAGCAGTTCTTTCGGAGGGCGATCGCACAGAGGGTGCTGAGTGCAGCGTAGCTGCACCAGCACCTTTTAAATTTAGATGCGTTCGGTATTCGTCAACAAGCAACACCGCTTACAGTTTGGTCTGTTGGTGCTGGAATTGGATTAAGTGATGATTCTCCAGATTTTAGAATTACGGGTGGGATTCAGCAGTCTTTGTAATTATCAACCTAACCCCCATTCCTTCATAGGCAAGGGGGTAATAGATACTTCTCTTTGCTTCGGGGGTAGTTTCTTAAAAGCTAGTTTCACTTCTTTCTATTAAGTTATAGTAGCTTCAAAACTAAATATATAGGACTTACGCAGTAATAACTGAAAATATAGTGTTCCAGACATTTTCGATCCCCCCAACCCCCCTTTTTTAGGGGGGCTTTGCGTAAGTCCTCATATAGTTGCTGTTTTTATTGGAAATGTCTTAAACGTGTAGTAAAATTTGTAAGC
>CAYMZW010000355.1:0-7320 GCA_964395005.1 uncultured Rivularia sp. | reverse complement strand
GGATTATCCCCCCTTCCCCCCTTAAAAAGGGGGGTTAAAGTCCCCCTTCTTAAGGGGGATTTAGGGGGATCTCAAAAATTTAGAGTATGATTTATAACTTTCCAAACATTCTCTGAGTGCAAAAGTCTTGACCTAATATAAAAGGATTATTGTCTTCTATTGTTCCCTATTCCCCGTTTCCCCGTTCCCTATTCCCCGTTCCCTCTTATACAACTATTGAATTACCATTTTTTTGCTAGGGCTATGCTAAAAGCAAAATTTATCTTTCAAAGCTTGAGGAACATTCAATGCTTTATCTAAACCGCGAACATTTTCCCATTCCAAATTTTGATTCCAACTGCTATTTTCCAAGTTAGCTTCACTTAAATCGGCACCGCCAAGAATCGCATAGTTAAGGTTGGTATGGCTCAAGTCAGCACCATTAAAAATAGCCCCAGTTAAATTACTACCGCTAAGGTTAGCTCCAGCTAAATTTGCATAACTTAAATCGCTACCAAGTAAAATCGCGTCGCTGAGATCCGCGCAGCTTAAATCTGCTTCGCTCAAAGTTACTCCACTTAAGTCAGCTTCGTGAAGAATTACTTTGCTCAGATCGACACCTCCTAAATCGGCACCTAAAATAATTGCTCCCTGTAAATTAGCGTTTTTAAGCTTAGCTCCATTAAGTTTGGCATAGCTTAAATCGGCTGCAAGTAATATAGCTTCGGTAAAGTTAGTACCGAACATCAAAGAGTCGCTAAGGTTTGTACCTTTAAGGATAGAGCCTCTGAGATTAACGCCGCTAATATCGGCGCGACATAAGTCAGCATAGCTCAAATCTACACCAATTAAATTCGCATCGCTTAAATTTGCGCCGAAAATAATGCAATTGAGCAAATTTGCGCCATTTAATTCTGCATCTCTAAGATTTGCGCTAGTTAAATTAGCTCCAGCTAAGTTTACACCAGTTAAGTTAGCACCAGCTAAATTTGCATAGCTTAAATCAGCACCGCTCAAATCGGCACCGCTTAAATCAGCACCGCTCAAATTACAATGAGTCAAGTCGCAATGAGTCAGATTAGCTTCTCTAAGCAAGGCTCCGCTTAAATTTGCGTCACCAAGGTTAGCGTCACAAAGTTTTGCTTTTTCGGCTTGAACACCTGTAAGATTAGCGTCACCTAAATAAGCATCAATTAGGTTAGCGCTGCTCAAATTAGCACCTATAAGGTTCGCATCTCCTAAATAAACGCTTTCTAGCAAAGCACCTTGCAAAAATTCGCCAACTACGTTACTAAAATTACCAATTTCTATTGAATCGCTGTAGTTAATTACCCGCAACAGCTTAGATGTGAAAAAGTTGTCGCTATCGGGCTTTCCAGATGGATAAAAAGTAATTTCAGTATCGAGTTTATTACTTTGCTCTTGAAATCGGTGCAACTCTAAGAGCAAAATCATTACATTCAATCCCGTATTTATATCTACTTTACGCAGACCAATATTAATGTTTTGCGATCGCAACTGCAACATTTGCTGTTGGGGCAAGTTGTTATCTGGTAAAGCATCAATAAATTCACCATCACACCAACGATGATAAAAATCTTCTAATCTTCTAAAAAGTTTTACTGGGTTAGCCTTTTCGCTGGCTATAAACTGCTCGATGGCAACTTCCACTACTTCTAGTTTTAATGCAGTATTTGAAAATATTGCATAAATATCTTTGTAAAACTGTTGCTCATCGCTCGTTTGCGCCCACTTGATTAAATTTGTCTGTAGTTTTTCCTTTTCTTTATATTCGATTTGTGAAGGCAGCCGATCTTGAAATGCGGCGATAAGCCTCTTCTCACTTGAGTAGGGGCGTATCGCAATTATTTGACTTTCTCCGGATGCTGTATCAAGCACGTCTTCGGATCGAGACTGCTTCACACAATTTCTCCAAAGTTGCCTGAGAAATTCTATCTGCACCATCTGTATTTTTTATACTCAGTATTTACTAATTAAAAAGAGCTTACTTGAATATTTTCTTGAACTCAGTAGGTTGGTAAACAAAAAAAGCTAGTATGATTTACTACGACTTACCTAAATATAATTGAGTATAATAACGGTATCTGACCATTGTTATACAAATTGCCCTCCTCTAATTACTTAAATCTCAAGAACAGAATTTTCCGGATTTGATTGTTATACTATCTTCCTAGTATATTTTTCCGTCAGCTTTCGTTGTTAATACGCACAGTCTAATATAGAAGCAATTGTTAGGAAGAATACTACAGTAAAAAGGGACAAAAAACTAAAAATTCTGCTTGATATAAGGAATTTAATATATATCGAATTTTATATATTTTGTGTTTTGAAGATGAACCATATATTAAGGTGAGTAAGTAAGGGGAGAGCAACTGGTATGAATGTATGCTCTGTAAGCATTACAAATGAATTAGGCTAAGTAGCCCGGAGATTATTCGGATGAAGAAAAAGAGCGTTTATTTAATTTTGTTACAGGGTTTGTATTTAGCAGTAGCAACTTTTGGGATCAAGTCATTAGCTGCAACCGCCCAAGAGGCAGTAAGGTTAGATCGAGCCTATTTAAATTCCCGTTTAGATAAGCAGCGCGATATGCAAAGCGTCAAGCCGGAGGGTTATCGCAGTGCAGTTAAACAGAATAATCTTACTCATATCGAAAAATTATCGCCAGGAAAAGTATGGGTACTTGGAGAAAAAGAAGTACAGCCAAAGCCATTTACCTGGGTAGTTAACGATACTCAAAAGGCATCGCAACAGCCTTTATTAGAATTAAATAAGGCAGATAAAAAACCTGCAAAAAAACCTGCGAAGAAAACCACACCAGCAAAAAAAGATAGTTTTAAAGATTTTGATAAAGTTACTAAAGATACAGAAATTTCCAAGGGTTTGTTTACTCTTTACCGGGATAAAGAAGAAAATAAAATATATTTAGAAGTTCAGCCAACACAGTTTAAAAAAAATTATCTGGCAACAGCAACTTTAGAGTCGGGTATTGGTGAAGCTGGAATTTACAGCGGAATGCCTTTACAAGATTTTCTGTTTTACTTTGAGCGGGTAAATGATAAATTACACTTCGTAGTTCGTAACGTCAACTTCCGTACTCAGGAAGGAGATCCGCAAGCTCGTTCGTTAGCTAGATCTTTCAGCGATTCTGTTCTTTATAAGGTAAAAATTAAAAGCATTCATCCCCAACGCAAAAGCATACTGATCGATTTAGGGGATTTATTGCTTACAGATTTAGCTGGATTATCTTCTAGTTTGGGAGTACCGGGAAGTAAAGATTCATCTTATTTTGGTAGTGCTAAAGTTTTTCCTCAAAATATAGAAGTTCAGTCAGTTTTGAACTTTTCGGGAACTGGTAGCAGCAAAATAAGAAGCCCTAGATTTAGCACCTTAGCCGATAAACGTGGTTTTACTCTCAAACTTCACTACAGCCTTTCTGAGTTACCACAGAATAATTATCGTCCCCGTTTAGCCGATGAAAGAGTAGGTTATTTCATCACCGCTTATCAAGATTTATCAACAAAAGACCCCAGCGATCCATTTGTACGCTATATAAATCGGTGGAATTTAGAAAAGAAACATCCCAACGCGACTATTTCCGAACCGAAAAAACCGATTGTTTATTGGATAGATAACGCTACACCTTACGAATATCGGGAAGCAATCAAAGAAGGCGTTTTGATGTGGAATCGGGCGTTTGAAGCCGCCGGGTTTAAAAATGCCATTCAAGTCAAGCAGATGCCCGACAGCGCCACTTGGGACCCGTCAGACATCCGTTACAATACGATTCGCTGGATTAATACAGTAGATGGTTTTTTTGCGATGGGGCCATCCCGCGTTAATCCTTTGACTGGAGAAATTCTAGACGCAGATATTTTGATTGATGCTAGTTTAGTTAGTTCTTTGAAGAAAGATTATCGACAAATGGTTCAGCCTACCAAGTCGAAAAAAATGACTTCGTTGACGGCGATGATGCAAAATCGGCTATTGTGTGGCCATCCTTTAGAAGCAGAAGATAACGATGAAACAGAACTATCTGCACTAGAAGGAGTAGTACAGCGTTTATCTGCATTAGCTGGCAAATACGATCTTTGTTACGGAATCGAAGCTACAAATCAATTTGGCTACGGAAAATTAGCGATTTCGCTGCTGCGAGATTTACCGCCAACCAGTCAGGAAACCAAAGAATATCTTCACCAATATTTACGGTTGATTGTTGCTCATGAAGTCGGACATACCTTGGGTTTGAGACACAACTTCCGAGGAAGCACCATGCTCTCTCCCAAAGAAATGAACAACAGAAGTATTACTCGTACTCGGGGACAAGTAGCTTCCGTTATGGACTATATTCCTCCTAATATTGCCCCAGAAAGCATCAAGCAAGGAGATTATTTCCCCAGCATTATTGGGCCATACGATGCATGGGCAGTAAAATACGGTTACTCTCAGATCAAAGCTGCATCCACCAAAGCCGAAGAGCCAGCATTACGAAAAATCGCCTCCGAATCTTATAAACCAGAATATAGCTATGCTACAGACGAAGACGTATACGACTTAGATCCCACAGCCGATGCCTGGGATAATAGTTCTAACGTACTGCTTTATTCCAAATGGCAGATGGATAACGCTCGTAAAATGTGGGATAGAATCAACAAGCGATATCCTTTAGAGGGAGAAAGTTATAGCGACGTGCGCGATCGCTTTGGTGCGGTATTAAGTAATTATTTTCAGCAAATTTACTACACATCAAAATACATTGGCGGACAGTCATTCTACCGAGTTTACGCCAGCAAAGACCAAAAACGTTTGCCATTTGAACCAGTACCAGTAGAAAAACAGCGCAAAGCCTTAGAAGTATTGCGAGACTATATCTTTGCCGAAGACGCTTTTGACTTCCCTCCCGAACTGCTGAATAAATTAGCACCATCACGCTGGCGGCATTGGGGAACTAAACCTCAAATAGGTCGCTTGGATTATCCCATCCACGACTTAGTATTATTCATGCAGAACATGGTTTTGTACGATTTACTTTCAAGCGATCGCCTTTCTCGTCTCAAAGATATTGAATTGAAAAGCAAATCGGGAGAAGCACTGACATTACCAGAATTATTTAATACCCTGCAAGACAGCATTTGGACAGAAGTCTTGAAACCAAAAGACAAAGAAATCGAAATTACCAGCTTGCGTCGGGGATTGCAGCGAAAATATTTAGATATCTTGGCTAACATGGTATTGCGAAAAGTCAACGTACCCGAAGATGCCCGTACCTTAGCATGGTACAAACTCGGTCAACTCGCTGAAAAATTAGACGATACAAAATCCGACGACGAATATACAAAAGCGCATTTACTAGAGACACGGCAACGAATAAGTAAAGTGTTGAATGCTCCTTTGAGAACGAATTAAGTTAGTGGATAGTTGATAGTTGTTAGTTGTTAGTTGTTAGTTGATAGTTTGTAGGGTGCGTTATGGCTTTAGCCGTGAGCGCACCAAAAGTTTGTAGTTATGGCTTTAGCCGTGAGCGCACCAAAAGCTAGGTATAGTGGTGCGTTGCGCTCCGCGACAACACAACGGCAGTTTTACGGGAAGAAAATCTACACCGCAAACTGCCTCCCCTACGTATTTTGTGTCCTTACTGATAAATATCAACTATCCACTATCAACTATCAACTATCAACGATCAACTATCAACAGTGAATTTTCTGCTTAACGCAAACGGGAATTCCAACTTTCAGAATTATCTCTTCGTCTTGATGCTTGATTGTTAATTCGGAACCTTCACTTAACAAATAAGTTACTTCATCTTGACGAATGTCTACTTCTAATCTTTGAGAGCGAATTGTTAAAGGAAAATGCAAACGTTGGGTTCCTTTGGGCAATCTGGGATTAAAAGATAAATTGCCGTTGTAATCTTTCATTCCGGCAAAGCCATATACCATTACCATCCAGGAGCCACCCATTGAAGCCATGTGACAGCCGTCTTTGGTGTTACCTCCAATATCGGCTAAATCCATGAGTACAGCAAAGTAGGCATATTTTACAGCTTTCTCGATATATCCGAGTTGAAAAGCTGCAATACTTTGAATAGATACCGAAAGAGAAGAATCTCCGCTTGTCAAAGGATCGTAGTAATCAAAATTACGCTTTTTCTGTTCTTGAGAAAATTCCTGTCCGAGCAAATGCATCGCCAGTACCACATCCGCTTGTTTGATTACTTGATGGCGGTAGATTACTAGGGGATGGAAGTTTAGCAGTAAAGGATATTTATTTGCGGGTGTATTCTCAAAATCCCAAGCTTTTTTACTTAGAAAAGAATCATCTTGTGGATGAATACCTTTAACTTCGTCGTAGGGAAGATACATGGCATCGGCAGCTTTTTGCCATTCATCAATCTCAGATAGAGCAAGGTTAGTTCGATCTAAGAGTGCTGTAAATTTGTCTAATTCTTCGTTTTGTAGAATTTGCACGGCTTTTACTGCATACCGTAAATTTTCCCGCGCCATTAAGTTGGTGTAGGTATTATTATTGACTACCGCAGTATATTCATCAGGTCCGGTAACACCGTGAATGTGGAATTTTCCATCTTTAAAAAATCCTAAATCCTGCCATAGACGGGCGGTTTCCACCAAAATTTCCGCACCTTCGTTGTACAGAAAATCGGTATCTCCAGTAATTTCAACGTACTTTTTGATAGCGTAAGCGATGTCGGCATTGATGTGATATTGAGCAGTACCCGCTGCATAATATGCCGATGCTTCCTCACCATTAATAGTTCTCCAGGGAAACAGCGCTCCTTTTTGATTTAATTCACGAGCGCGTCGTCGGGCTTGCTCTAGAATTTGGTAACGAAACTTGAGCAAATTTCTAGCAATGCGCGGTGCGGTGTAAATCAGGCATGGTAAAAGATAAATTTCTGTATCCCAGAAATATTGTCCTTCATAAGCCTGCCCCGAAAGTCCTTTAGCAGGAATACCAGTTCCTTCCGCTCTCCCAGAAGCTTGCAAAATCTGAAATAAATTGAAGCGAATTGCCTGTTGTAATTCCAAGGCACGAGTTACATCACCATCGTAAGGATTTCCATCAATTTTGATGTCACTTCTTTGCCAAAAATCATCCATGTATTGTTGTTGGCTTGCCAAAATTGCTTCAAACCCCAGATTCTCGGCTCTATCTAAGGTGATTTCTGCCCTTGTACACACCTCACCAATAGAATTTTCAACAGGTGAAGTATGGTAACTGATGTATTTAATTAACTTAATCGGTACATTTGGTTGAGCATCTACAAAAAAGACAACTTTACCAGCATCCTCCGAACACTCA
>CAYMZW010000354.1:0-7320 GCA_964395005.1 uncultured Rivularia sp. | reverse complement strand
CACCATATAGCAAACGATTAGCGGGGGGTAACGGAAGAATCATTGTTATGGCGATCGCCTTACCCCCGCTAAAATCTTACGTATGCTCAGTCAAAACAAACACTATTGCGTTGAATTGGAAACGTATAATTAAGTTGTCAAGGTTCTGTAATTTCCTTGATAGAGTATAACAAAAAACTCCAAAATTTTTACAGCAGAAAAACAAATTTAATATTTTTTCAATGCCCAAAGCCCCATGCCCAAATTCTATCTTTCCCAAATTATCGGACGATAAGTTTCCACTTCCCCTTTCAAACAAGAAATATATTCCCTTACCTGTAACTCAATAGCGTGACGATAGGCTACTTTTTGTTTTGTATGGGGATGCGTTAATTCGGATTGCAATTTTTCTTCCCAATGTTTGAGAAACTTCTTTAATGCATGGGGTTGAAAATACACTCCTTTCCTTTCGTCGGGATAGGTAAAATCATCGATTTCAAAAATTTGAGAATTAACTAAATATACCACCAGAGAGTCAATTGAAACCCTCCATTCTTCAACCAAATCGCTGACTAAAGCTGGATGATTATCGCGGGGTACGTGGAGATTCCCAAAGTGCGTATGCAAGCCAATGGTTTGAACAAAGGAAAAAACGTTTTGACTCAATAATGTATATCCCAAACTAAGCATACTATTAATTGGGTCGGTAGGAGGACGTTTGGTACGCTTTTCAAATTTAAAAGAACCAGAAAATAGACTTCCCAAAGCTTGAAAATAAACAGTTGCAGCCCTTCCTTCATATCCCCGCAGCATATCCATGTTATCTGCAAAAGACAATTTGCTCATCAAAACCTCTAATTCATTAACCGCTTTTTTGATAATTGTTTTATCAACATCTTTGGATTTACGCCGACGGTTTAACCGCATCAATAATATACGAGAATTATGTAACTTAGCTTTAACTATTGCTTCAGCTTGACGACGAGTAAATTCGGGATTTTGAGAGCATTCCACCTGACGCGCCAAATATTCAACTTTAGCTTGCCCTTCCGTTTGCAATCTGCCGAAATATCTTCCTTTTTGCGATAAATACATGATAGGAATTCTTCGACGTAATGCCATACTCACCGCACCGTGAGAAACGTTACAACAACCAAACAAAACGATGCTGCTGACACGATTTACCGGAACTTTGATTTTCAATTCTCGTTGATAATAGACATGAAACTGTTGATTTTTGACGTTTAAATAAGAGCCTTGGTCTGTGACGTATAATGTACTCATAAAATCCTGCCAAAAATGAGAAATTGGTGCGCGGGGATATGCCAAAGGTTTACTAAGATCGCAAGCTTTGGGGGGACGAGATTTAAACTTGAGAGGGCGTTGTTTGGGACGAAAATAAGGAGTACCCGAATCGTTAACTACCCATTCACCTTGACGTTTTGGCGGTGGAGGTGGTGGTGCATAAACTTCTCCTTTGGCAAACCGATAATCCAAAAAGATAAACTCATCACCGGGAGTAAAAATATCTGTTTTATCGTTTTGGATAGTTAAATAAACTTCACCCAACCATGCAGTAATTTTGTCCAGAATCCGATTAGCTTCAGCGAAACTGTTGCAAGCAATGACAAAATCATCACCATAGCGAACTAAATTAATCCCGTTTTTCAAACATTTTCTATCAAACTCAGTCAGATATAAATTAGCTAAAGCACCAGATAACACTCCACCTTGTAAAACACCTTTACCTGGATTTAAATGTTGTCCGTTGATGATAATTCCTGACTTTAATTGTGCTTCGATTAATTGCAGTAAACTTATTTCTAGCTGCAAACCCTCTAAGATAGTTAAGAGTAAAGCCCAAGAAATATTATCAAAAAAATCCGCAATATCAGCCTTGATAATCCACTTTGGTTGATATCGATAGTAGGAGTATAAATGCTGTACTGCTTGTTGAATATTTCTTCCAGGGCGATAAGCATAACTACAATCAAGAAAAGTATCTTCTAAAGGAAAATAAAGTTCCTCTAAAATTAACCGCTGCACAATTCTGTCACGAACTGTAGAAATACCAATTAACCGTTTACCGCCATTTTTTTTAGCAACATAAAATCCTTTCGCGGGGCTAGGATTGTAAGAATCCTGTTGTAATTGTCGCAATAAAACGCGCAATTGATGATTTAAATCGGATGCGAACAAATCAACCGTAATATCATCAATTCCAGCACTACGACTTCCCGCACGAACTTGCAGCCATGCGTAATTTAAATGTTCTATTGCGAACATGATTTTTAAGTAAACAATAATAAATGTAAGGTGCTGTGACGGTGACGATAAATCTACTAAACACAACCAAACCAATTGCGGATACCGTCACGCACCACTTATTTCATTTTCCCAACATAATATATGAGTACCTATCTAAGCTATTGACGTGAGTGTATGATTTCCTATATGAGTTGATAAAGTTGGTTTATTAATCGGGTTATGGCTAAACGTTCCGTCGTAGCATCTTTATCAGGTATCGAAATAGCCAAGCAAGCTTTACAGCGTCGATATCCCAGTCAAAAGGCTTTCCAAGATAATATCGGAATGGCTTGGTCAACGGTTAACAATTTTTTCAACAGAAAGCCAATTTATCGCACCAATTTTGAGGAAATTTGCCAGTTTTTAGGCATTAATTGGCTAGATATAGTTGAATTACCTTGTTTCAAATTAATTCCCCTTCACGGGGATGAAAACAATCATGAATTTACCTAGAGAAACACCTGCCAAACCGTTTCAAATTAATTCCCCTTCACGGGGATGGAAACAAAGTTAATGAATCTAAGAAAACCTCTCTCTTAGCATCAGTTTCAAATTAATTCCCCTTCACGGGGATGGAAACTTTGCTGCGCGCTGGGCAAGCTCAATGATATGATCTGGTTTCAAATTAATTCCCCTTCACGGGGATGGAAACTCTCTATCAATCTTAGTTTTAAATTCCTGGTCTAGCTTGTTTCAAATTAATTCCCCTTCACGGGGATGGAAACTCTTGGGGTTCAGAGGAACCCTTCTTCCGCATATTAGTTTCAAATTAATTCCCCTTCACGGGGATGGAAACCAAAGCTCTTCTATTTTCAAATTTTGTTGAAGCGATTATGTTTCAAATTAATTCCCCTTCACGGGGACAAAATCTATCTCAAATAAAAGAGCGCTAAAGCGCAACTACAAACTATATAAAATTTTGATACAATAAATCTCGATTAATAAATTTCTTTCTTTTGACTTTTAACTTTTGACTTTTGACTTATTCATTTCCTTTGCGTTTAAAAAACAAAAGTTATGAACAACAACACCTCTCAAATCCTCGAAGAAATAAATCAACTCAACCGAGAAGTTGTAAGATTAGCCGGAGAAGGTGACATAAAACAAGCAATATCAATCACCAAAAAAGCAATTAAACTAACTAAAGAAAAAATTGGCGAGCATAAAGTTTTAGCAGACAGCCTCAATAACCTCGCAGAATTATATCGAATTAAAGGTAACTATCCAGATGCACAACCATTGCTGATTGAAAGCATAGAAATGAGAAAGCGATTATTGGGAGAAAATCATCCCGATATTGCTCAAAGTTTAAATAATCTGGCTGCATTTTATGTAATTCAAGGTAATTATTCTGAAGCTGAAAACTATTTTTTTCAAGCTCTACATTTGTGGAAAATTCACCTTGGAGAAGAGCATGAAGAAATTGCTACTATCTTAAATAATATTGCCGAAGTATATCGAGAGCAAGGACGTTATGTACAATCAGAGAAAATGCATATCAAAGCTTTGAATATGCGAAAATCTCTATTTGGAGAAAAACATTCTGATGTTGCTCAAAGTCTGGATAATTTAGCTGCAATCTATGAAAACCAAGCACGCTATCAAGATGCGGAAACAATGCATTTAGAAGCATTAGCAATGCGTAAAAAATTGCTTGGTGAAGAACATTGGAATGTAGCAGCAAGTTTAAATAATTTAGCTGCTTTATATAATTCTCAAAGACGGTTTACGGAAGCTGAAGATTATTATACCCAAGCTTTTGAATTATGTAAAAAATGTTTGGGGAATGACGAACATCCCTATGTTGCTATTATTTTAAATAATCTTGGCGGTATTTCTGAAAATCTAGGTCGTTATGCAGATGCGGAAAGAATTCATTTACAAGCGTTGGAAATACGAAAAGCAATATTTGGAAAAGAACATTTAGAAGTTGCTCAAAGTTTAAATAATTTAGGTAATGTTTATCTACTTCAAGGACTTTATTTAAAAGCCGAAGAAGTTTATCAACAAGCTTGCGATATTAGAAAATTATTCTTAAATCCAGAACATCCAGATATTGTCAAACTTTTACATAATTTTGCCGTTCTCTATACTTATCAAGGGCGTTATCAAACAGCAGAATCTATTTGTTTAAAAACACTTGATTCAATTGAAAAAGCATACGGTAAAAATCATCCTAATTACGCCGATAATTTAAACCATTTAGCGCTAGTTTATCAAAAACAAGGAAATTATTCTCAAGCCGAACAAAAATATTTAACGGCTTTAGCCATCAGAAAAAATATATTCGGAGAAGAGCATCACGATATTGTCAAAAGTTTAAATAGAATCGCAGAAATTTATCGCTTACAAGGAAGATATTCTCAAGCAGAAGCTATATACAAAGAAAATTATCAGTTAAGTAGGTGGGCGGGAAAATTTACATGAACCTATCCCACTAATAAGATTCTTTGAACCCAGATATGAATAGTAGCAATGTTTATAAATGCATCAAAACATCCTTTTATACGTTCCCAACGAACAACTAGGCGACGGTATTTACGTTGAAACCAAGCAAAACAACGTTCGCGGCACGATACCGTGGAACGGATATTTTGATTGGTCTACCTTTATTCTTCTTGGTTTTCCATACCCGTTTTGGTATTTGGGGTCGAATACCTCGTTTACGCACTAGGGCACGTTTTTCTTTGGAGTCATAACCCTTGTCAGCAGCCAATACCTTGACTTTCTTAGGCGGTCTACCGGGTTTGAGTGTTTAAATCGCTTTACTTTGTCGAGTAAAGGCATGATTTGCTCTCTTTCGCTGCCTGTCTTCTGCTGTAGTAGAATTTGCCAAGGGCATTCCGTTACCTTCAGTCAAGGTATGAATAAGAATACCTTTACCCTTTCCACCATACGCAACTTCCTCACCTCCTCCTTTTCCAGGGGGAAAAAGAACCATCAATGGCTCCAAAATCCCAATTTATAAGTCCCTTTTCATGGGCGTTACGCCGGAGGCGTTTAGCTCCGCTAATCGCCAATATCCGTGCTTGTAAATGTTCAAATGTTCCGTCTGAGTACCATCTCTTCAACCATCGATGGGAGGCGCTTTTTGATGCCCATATACAACCCCGTGGTAGGTCACACCATCGACATCCAGTAATTAAAATGTATAACAGACTATTTAATACATGACGATAGGGTGCATGAGGCATTCCCTTGCCACGTTGTTTTGGTTCTGAAGGAAATATATCCTCAAACAACTTCCATTCTAAGTCACTTAATCCTTCAAAACGCCCAGCCATAAAGTGATGTACCCTTCTCAACTGAGAAATAGATTATCACATTTTAGGATTAGTGGGATAGGTTCATAGCTCTTTCAATTTATGCTGGAATAAAAACCAATAGCTAGCAATGGGTGCTACATCAATTCACATGAGTAATCTTCGTAAATTAGAATCAGCCATTCCAATTCAATTGGATTCATCTCAGAACAATATTTAGCCAGAAAGAAGATGTATAAACCTTGACTTTCCCCGGAATGACCATAACTGTTGAACTTCCTTGGATCGGTGTATCGGACCATCATCCTGAACTATTACTCTAATACGCCCAATTCTTTGTGCATCGGCCGCTTCCTGCTCCATCATTTGGATACAAGACTTGCGATTAACACCACCAATAACTAAACCGTAAACAAAACTGATTAAAGGTTTCACAAGCCCTATGATGCTTAATCTACGCCCACGACGATTTGTTTGCTCTAAATGTTTTTGCTCTCCACGTTGGTAATATGTGTAACTTGGTTCGCTCCACATACAGAAGCCTGACTCATCCAAATACTTCAGGTCTATTTCTCCAGCAGCAGCAGATAGTTCTAACATATCTAAGTCTGCTTGCTTGATTTCTCTCACTTTTGGATCTTGTTTACCTTTGTGACTTTTTCTTGCTCGTTTCCAAACGATCCCCTTTTTTTTAGTATTCTTCTTAACCTATCTGCACTTAACTTGATTTGGCGATCGCTCTCAAGTTTTTGGGCTAATTGGAGACTATTGTATGTACGAGGTTCTTTTTTAGTAAAATTTCACTATTGAATAAATATGCTCTACTGAAAGCTTCAGCAAAATCTTACGAAAGGGAAACTCAAAATCGTTTAATTATTAAGCCAATTGCAACGATAAAACAATAATAGTCCACAATCTCAAAAGTAAGAACAGCAAAATTTTAAAAGGTCATACTAGCTGGGTACGCTCAGTAGCATGGAGTCCTAATAATAAATACTTAATGAGTGGCTGTAAAGATGAAACGATAAAACTATGGGATATTCATACAGGTAGATGTTTGAAGACTTTGAAAATTCTTAAACCGTACCGGGGTATGAATATTAGTGAAATCAAAGTGCAGAAGGCATCAGCTTTCTAATCAAGACGCTTTAAAACCATACTATTGCACGAATGGTAATTCAGCATAATTTAAAATTATACTTGCACAAATGGGAATTTAGTTGGGGCTTATTTGAAACTCAAAACCCCAAGTTGTTAACCTGGGGTAAAAATTATGTATCCGCTCAAAAAAATGAGGTCAAGATACACCTTGCGTCGTAAAATACTGCTTTCTTCTTTCTTCTTTGTAAATCTTTTGCTTCGATGATATTAGATAACACCAAAAGCAATCCCCATATTTTTCAACCATTTTCTATAAGCAACAGAAGCATTATCGCTAGAGAAACTAATCTCTGATACAAAATTTAAAGGAAGTTTTTTGGGAGATTGAGATTCAATAATTGGTATATCTTGTTCAATAATAGTATTTAGAAAATTTTGCATTTGTTCATCTGGAATATCTTCTCCATAATTTACAAACATCCACATCCAAGCAATACACTCTTCTTCATCTACGGGTGAAACAGTAAAGAAACCCACCATTCTTTGATCTTCTAAGCCCCGTCTAAAATCAACAGTGAGGGGTCTTAAGATACGAAATTTATAATATACATATTCACCATTTTCACTTCCATCCATACTTGGTTCCCAAATTTTCACCTCACCAAAATCA
>CAYMZW010000353.1:0-7340 GCA_964395005.1 uncultured Rivularia sp. | reverse complement strand
AGTAAACTATATCTGATTTTATTTGACTATATTTTCATCAAAGTTAATATATACTCAGTTTCACAAAATTCTTTCAACAACTCGATACAGTTGGCGATCGCCCCTAAATGTGCGATTTCATATCCGTGGGTGTTTTGAGTGGGAAAGCTTAAACAGGCACCACGAGCAACGTGGCCGAATTTCATGGCAATTGAAGCGTCACTACCAAATTGGCTCAAAGTTGCTAATTGTACGGACATATCTATTTTTTTTGCACAGTTACGAAGCTGTTGGTTGAGATTTTCATCGTATATTCCGTAGCTGTCTTGGGAAAGTATCACCGGCTTTTCACCGTCTTCTATGGGATATTCATTACTAAGCGGACAAATTTCTAAAGCAATCATTGCATCTAATCGCTGATTTTGAGAAAAATAAAGCGCTCCGATTGCTCCTACTTCTTCTTTTGCTGAAGCTACTAAATATACGTCTACTGCTGGCTGTTTAATTTCTTCTGCTAAAGCTAATAATATAGTTACTGAAGCTTTATTATCTAATGTGTAACTGGCAATATGATCTTTTAAACGGATGGGATGCTTGCGGTGTTTACTGATAACCATTCTGGTTCCTGGACGAATTCCAGCATTTTCTAATTCTTGGGTACTACACTTCGTTTCAATCCAAGCATCTTCCCATTTCAATGCAACATCTTGGTGAAACTTTTTTTGTGGTGATTCGTGAGATACGTGACGGGAACCGAAGCTGAGAACACCGTGAATAGTTTCTTTATCTCCTAATAAATCTACTACTCCTTCACCGTAAACCCAAGGATAAGCTCCTCCCAATTTACGAACTTCAACTTTACCTGCTTCACCAATCGTTTTTACAATTGCGCCAATTTCATCTTTATGAGCAGTAATTGCAATTGGATATTCGCTGCTTTTTCCCGGAATTTTAGCAATAATATTATCGGCTCTATCAAGCCATACTTCTACTCCTAAAGCCGAAAATCGCTGCATTAAATATTGATTAATTTCACTTTCGGCACCACTAGGAGAATGATGCATTACTAATTCTTCAATTGTTTTAAATAATTGCTCGTAATCTGGCATTATTAATTCGTAATTATTTCGTAGGTTGGATTAGAAAAGAAAACTAAATTTCATTTGTAACGACAATGTATATTATCGTGTCGCAACCCAACTGGAGCGATTGAAAATAAACCAGTTGTATTTAACTATATCGGGTTACGGTGCTTCAATTTATTCAGCACTTACGCAACCACAACAATAAATTAAGTATTTCAGCCGTTTAGATCCCCCCAACCCCCCTTAAAAAGTGGGGCTTTGCGTAAGTCCTATTATTATTTGTGCCCAATATGAATTAAAATATCTTATTATATTTAATTTTATTGGCTCTTCAGTACTTAGTATGCTAAGAATACAATAAAAAGCCATCAAATCAAGAAAGAATAGCGCACATTGACTCGTTGGTGCCGGGAATTGAACTACCGCTGCGCTTTCTTCGATTACGTAGAGACAGATTAGAAAATTAACTTATTAAAACCATATTTTACTAAAGCCAGCCTCTACGCCGCTGCGCTATATGCCGCTTCGCTAACGAAGAATAGTTCAATTCTTAAATGTTGAAAAAATTATCAAATGATTGATTATAGCTTACAAAACTGGCAAAACACTATCAGGTTATAAAAAAGTTAGTTAAAAACAGCCAGTTCGATTAGCGGATACATCTACTACAATGACCTCTAAAAAAATATTAAAATATTTACACCTCTGCTGAATTTAGAAGAAGTAAAAGCTATTTCATATAGTCAATATAAAGGGATTGGAGTAATTTTACAAATTGAATTCATAAAAAAATATGGTTCTTCAACAGTTAGTATGCCGTCAAATATAAACTAAAAACTTGTTTCCCTTACTGTGCTTACTACATTCGCTTTATTAATAGATTTTTAGACGGGAATACTATTTTTTCGCTGTTGCCTGTTGCCTATTCCCTGTTTCCTTTTTTAACTATTTTTCTAGCATATTAAGTGGGGATGACCCAAAATTAGTTATAAATAGTAATCATACACTTTACTCTTTGATTATTAGTTGCTTATTAATATTCCATCATTTTAATTTGTCTATTCGCTTCTACCTGAGCTTTTTTCATTGCTGTTTCTAAAGCTTGCTCCCCCAGAATAGCGCTGGTAAATTGATTTTCAAAATTGTTTATAATTGGTGCAGAATATTTTCCAATTTGCCAAGGTATGGCGTAATCAACTCCCGCTACAAATGCAGAGCGTAAATTATCTTGTTCGTAACCTATCTCAGCTAGCGATTTTCTAGTTGGTAAAGCAATACCGTTTTGAGTCCATTTTTCCATTCCTTTTTTGCCTGTAAGATAAGAAATTAATTCCCAAGCTTCGGCTTTATGTTTGGCTTTTTTATTCATAACGTAGGCAACGGTAAATACCATCGTGCCTTTTTTACCGTTTATCGTTGGCACTTGTGCGGTACCAAATTCTAAGTTAGGAAAAATCTGTTGTAAGTAAGGAATTGCCCAATTACCTTCTATTACCATTGCTACTTTACCTTGGGCAAACATTTCGCTACCGGAGTTTGTTCCTACATCTGTTTTTTGAGCGGAAGTTTTTTCTTCTATATATTGTTTGATAGCTAATTGCAATCCTTTCAAAGCTTCGGGGGAAGCAAAAGCTGCATAACCATTTTCATCGATGATTTGTCCGTCGAAAGCTTTGATTTTATAAGCTTGTCTGGCTAATTCTGCAATTTCTCCAAAACCATATTTATCTATCCTGCCATCGCGATCGCTATCTTCTGTAAATTTTTGCGAGTAACTTCGTAATTGCTCCCAGGTTGCAGGAGGATTAATTAAACCTTGTTGCTTAAAAGCTTGTTTGTTAAAAAATAAACCAAGAGTTGAGTAATCTTTCGGTAGCCCGTAAATTTGATTTTCGTATTTAAAGCTATTTAGCAAAGTTGGTTCAAAATCATTTAAATCAAATTCCGATTTTATATATTTATCTAAAGGTTCGAGAACATTTTGGCTCATCAAGAAAGGTGCTTCTAAAGCATCTAAATAAAACACGTCTGGTGCTGCTTCCCCAATCAAACGAGTTTTAATTACATCCATATATTGATCGTTTATCGCCTCGTATTTAACTTTGATTGCCGGATGCTCTACCTCAAAATCTTGCAGCAATTGTTTTAACAGCTTTTGTTCGACGCTACTTGCACCCCAACCGCTGAGCTTGATAGTAACTATATCTGATGATGTGGAAGAATTTGATAAGAATAGATTATTGAAACCGGCTATTAACAAGGTAAATGTTAGCAAGATTCCTAAAAAACTAAATAGTTTTTTGTTCATAAGATTCGATTCGCAAATTATAAGGGGAACAGGGAATAGGGAACAGGGAACCAAATATTTATCAATTATCAATCAAATGCTGGCGGTTTTTATGAAAGATGCAAAATACCAGCTTTACAAATCTTTTTGAATATTTTTTAGATTATTTTAATATTTATAACTTGAGACAGAAATAAATTAAGTCAAACCATTACTTAGGAGGATTTTTGTTCCAATCTGGTCATATAATGTTTAAAAAAATGAGAGTGACACTATTTTAAATTTGTAGTTTTATATATCTTTATTAAGTTTTGTAATGTAAGATTGACCAAAGGTCGTCTGCACGAGACTTTAAAACATTTGAATCGCCGATCGTTTAAAAACAACTATTCCGAAGGGTGGCTAATGCAATCTGTTCAAGTAAATACAGAATTTCTTGAAGTTCCCGAGAACACTCAGAGTACTCTTTTACCGTCAGTACTTTCCGAAAGCGATAAAATTCAATCTCAAAATCAGAGAATTTCTAAAAATGACATCCGTAAAAGTCTGAAAGCTTCTACTGCGGATGGAGTATTTGCTGCGGTATTTGATATCACTACCACTGGAATTCTGCTAAGTAACTTTTTAGTGGAGTTAGGTGCAAATACCGTACAGATTGGGATGCTTTCTTCGATTCCCATGTTGGTAAATCTTTTACAGCCTTTAGGTGCTTACCTTTCCGAGCGTACCGATAGTCGTCATACCTACTGTCTTTGGACTCATGGTGCTGCTAGATTCGTATGGTTAGTTTTGGCGATCGCCATTGGTGCGGCGAGTTGGGGTTGGGGAGATTTGCAAAATCACCAGTTAGTTGTTTTAACGCTGTTGATAATATTAGCGAGTCACGTACTGAGTGCTTTAGGAAATGCATCTTGGTTGAGTTGGATGGCAATGCTAGTACCTCGACAGTTGCGAGGAAGATATTTTGGTGTACGAAATAGTTTTGCTAGTTTTACCATACTGCTTTATGTACCGATAGCTGGTTTAATAGTCAGTTTTTGGCCTGGTGGTGTAATACAAGGTTACGGATTAGTTTTAATTTTAGGTTTGCTTGCTGGTGTCGCAAGTCTTGCTTGTCAGTTTTTGAAAGCAGATATTAATCCCAAGTCTCATAATTGTGCAGAAGTAAAAAGTTTTAGTAGAAATAAAGCTTCAGATAATCTACAAAAAGAAGAAACTTCAAAAAATAATAATCCAAATTTAAACCAGCCTCCCAGTATGTGGAAGGATTCAAATTTTTTAATCTTTTTGGCTTACTTCAGTTTATGGATGTTTGCTTTCAACCTGAGTACGCCATTTTTTAATCTTTATATGTTGGACACCTTAAACTTAGATGTGAGTTGGGTGAGTGTTTACGGTAGTTTTCAAGCCGGTGCTGGGATGTTAATGCTGATTGTATGGGGAAAATTAGCAGATAAAGTAGGGAATCGTACCATCTTATTTTTAGTAGGAATTTTAGTTGCAGTAATTCCACTTTTATGGGTGGGAATTGGTGTTGATACTTTGAGTATTTGGTTGTGGTTGCCTTTACTGCATATTCTTATCGGAGGCAGCACCGCAGCGATTGAGTTATGTAGCAATAACATACAGATAAGTATCGCACCTGTAAGAATGCAGTCAGTTTACTTTGCAACCGCTGCTGCTGCTGCTGGTGCTAGTGGTGCAATTGGCACAACAATCGGCGGTTTTATGGCAGAAAATGCCTTTGTAGGAGGCTTATCCGGATTATTTATGATGTCTGTAGGCTTCCGATTAATAGCACTTGTTCCACTTATATTCGTACAAGAAGCTCGCAGACAATCTTTAACCAAGATATTTCAAGGTTTCCGTAAATTGCAAACAGTTAAACAGTGAGCAGAAATCCGGGTAGAGAATAAAGAGTCAAATAAAATTGATGTTCACTCCTGAGAATTAACGTGGTGGAATACCAGTCATTTTCAAAAGTGTTGATGGGTAAGATAATCATATTTGTAGGTTGGGTTGAACGGAGTGAAACCCAACATCCGCGTTGGGTTGCGCTTCGCTTAACTACGAAGAAGTTATGAGGGGTACAAGGTTTGTAATTGTAGGTTGAGTTGAACAACGTGTAAGCGAAGCAATCTCTATGAGTAACCTAACATCCGTGTTGGGTTGCGCTCCGCTTAACCCAACCTACAATTACTACAATAAATGACATTTTGATGATTAATTTATTAATAGCTCTACCTAAAAAAAACGAGGTAATTCCAGAAAATTCCAGAACTACCTCGCTTTATATTAATTAGCATTAATTAACAGCTTCCAATTAACTCTTTACTGTTAACTGTTAACTGTTCGCTGCTGACTGAATTAAGCAAACGCTGCTGTTTTAACGTCATTGCTTGCTAACAAGTCTTGCAATTCTTCAGCGTCAACGGTTTCTTTGTCAATTAACATATCTGCTAATTTGTCAAGAATTTGACGGTTTTCTTGTAATACTGTCTTTGCACGGTTGTAAGCAACGTCTACTAAGTCGCGAACTTCTGTATCAATCGTAGATGCGGTTTCTTCGGAGAAGTCGCGTTCTGACATGATGTCACGACCGAGGAACATATTACCTTGCTGACGACCAAGTGCTACTGGGCCAAGGTTATCGCTCATACCAAAGCGAGTTACCATTTGACGAGCTACGTTAGCTACTTGCTGTAAGTCATTGGAAGCACCAGTGGTAACTTCTTCTTGACCGTAAATTAATTCTTCAGCAATACGTCCACCCAAAGCTACAGCCATCTGGTTTTCCAAATAAGAACGGCTGTACAAACCACTGTCCATGCGGTCTTCGCTAGGAGTAAACCAGGTTAAACCACCGGCACGTCCGCGAGGAATAATGCTGATTTTTTGTACTGGATCGTAATCTGGCATCAAAGCACCAACTAAAGCGTGACCGGCTTCGTGGTATGCTACCAACTCTTTGCGTTTTTCGCTCATTACCCGATCTTTCTTTTCGGGGCCAGCTAATACGCGGTCGATCGCATCGTTGATTTCGTCCATCGAAATCTCAGTTAAATTGCGTCGTGCTGCTAAAATCGCGGCTTCGTTTAACAAGTTGGATAAATCCGCACCTGTAAAACCAGGAGTACGACGAGCAATTCGATCTAAATCTACGTCTTTTCCTAAAGTCTTACCGCGAGCGTGAACCTTAAGAATTTCAACTCTTCCGGCGTAGTCTGGACGGTCAACTACTACTTGACGGTCAAAACGTCCGGGACGTAATAATGCTGCGTCTAGTACATCAGGACGGTTGGTAGCAGCGATAATGATGATTCCGGTGTTACCTTCAAAACCATCCATTTCAGTAAGCAACTGGTTAAGGGTTTGTTCCCTTTCGTCGTTACCACCACCTAAACCAGCACCACGCTGACGACCTACTGCGTCAATTTCATCGATAAATACGATACATGGAGCATTTGCTTTAGCTTGCTCGAACAAATCGCGAACGCGGGAAGCACCCACACCCACAAACATTTCTACGAATTCAGAACCGGAGATGGAAAAGAAAGGAACTCCAGCTTCACCAGCTACCGCACGAGCTAATAAGGTTTTACCTGTTCCGGGAGGGCCAACTAAAAGTACGCCTTTAGGAATTTTTGCACCAACAGCAGTAAAGCGATCGGCGTTTTTCAGAAAATCTACTACTTCGTTTAACTCAAGCTTGGCTTGATCGATACCAGCAACATCACCGAATGTTACCTGGGTTTGCGGTTCCATTTGCACTCTGGCTTTTGACTTACCAAAGTTCATCGCTTGGCTACCAGGACCGCTTTGGGCACGGCGTAGCAAAAAGAACAAGCCAACTAACAGTAATATGGGGAAAAATAGGCTACTGAGTGCCTTAAACCAAAAACCTTCATCGGTTTGAGGAGCGACAGAAATATCAACGTTGTTTTCGGTAAGAGTATTAATTAAATCCGGATCGTTTACCAAAGTGACAA
>CAYMZW010000352.1:0-7350 GCA_964395005.1 uncultured Rivularia sp. | reverse complement strand
GGTTAACCCTATCTGCAACAAACCTTGTCCCATGTATTTTCGTCCGTATACAGTTGATAAATGATTACTAGTATCGCGTCTATTAATAAGAATATAAATTAGTATCTTGTAATATAATTTACAAGATATTGAGAAAAATATCTTTCACCTTAGTTAATTATGCAATCTTTTTTAGTTAAATTGCTTTCTTTATCTATTGCGATTAGATATTTACATATTCTCGGTATTATCAGCTAATCTTCAATTAATACGTTATTTTTTGTTATTTTTTAACGATTACTTTTGTGGTTGATAATTGGCATATTATATTCCTCTACAAATAAAATGATAAATTTCTACATTAAGATCCTTTTACATAAAAACTTATGTAGGTGACTTTCACCGATATAACAGATATTCAGGGATACCAGTGTATAATAAAAGACTATTATCTTAATTCTTAAAAAATAATAATAATTTTTTTTGTATCTCTTTTCTTCTAAAGGTGGTTTGGAGAAAATTTGCTTTCATTCGTCAATATAAAATTCTCGCTTCATCAGCAGAAACTATAATGTGTCAAAATAGAGTTGTGGATTAAATAATTAATTTCCGTCGTGTCAGAATATATCAACGGTAGAGATACAAAACCCGTTTCTACAAATATTAATCATATCGCGCAGAAGACAGCAAGTTGAGGAACAATTGCTCGATAGCCAAGAATTATTTCGTTTAGCTTTTAATGATGCAGCAATCGGTATGGCGCTTGTAGCTACTGATGGGCGATGGTTGAAAGTTAATCGTGCTTTATGTGAAATTGTTGGTTATTCTGAAGCCGATTTGCTCGAAACAACCTTTCAAGAAATTACTCATCCGGATGATTTAGAAGCTGATTTAGGTTGTGTGCGTCGAATGCTTGCAGATGAAATTCGCACTTACCAAATGGAAAAGCGTTATTTTCACTCAAGCGGGCATATTGTTTGGATCTTACTTAGTGTTTCTCTGGTACGAGATAAACAAGAGCAACCGCTATATTTTATTTCTCAAATTCAAGATATTACCCCACGCAAGCAAGCTGAAGCCCGATTAAAAACTTTACTTGCCGAATTAAAACGCAGCAATAGCGATTTAGAAGACTTTGCTAGCGTTGTTTCTCATGATTTAATGTCACCGCTGCACAAAATTCAAATTCTTTGTGAATATCTCGAAGAAGATTACACGGAGGTTTTGGATAAAGAAGGGAATGATTATCTCAAGCGCATTTCTCAAGTTAGAAGCCGAATGCAAAAGTTGATTGAGGATTTACTCAGTTTTTCCCTTGTCACTACTAAAGGGCAACCTTTCACAAAAGTAGACTTAAATAAAATTGTCCGAGGAGTAATATCGGATTCACAAGCTGATGGTTTGACTTCGGTAGTTTGGGAAGTCGGTGAATTACCCGTTATTTCGGCTGACTCGGCTCAAATATATCAACTATTTCAAAATCTTCTCGAAAATTCTTTAAAATATCGGCACTCAGAAATTACGTTAGTCGTCAAAATTTATCAAACTCCCAGAAGTAAAAATAAAAATTTAGGTAGTTTTTGCGAAATAGCTATAGAAGATAACGGCATTGGTTTCGATGAAGCATACCTCGAACAAATATTTGAGCCTTGTCAACGATTACATAATTCTAGCGAGTACGAAGGTACGGGTTTGGGTTTAGCAATTTGCCACAGAATTATCGAACGTCATGGAGGGGATATTTCTGCTCGAAGCAAGGTTGGTGAAGGCGCTAAGTTTATCGTTACTTTACCTTATTGAGGGGAGACAAGGGGACAAGGAGACAAGGAGACAAGGAGACAAGGAGATAAAAATCTATCACTCCATCATCATCTTTTACTCGCTACTCCCTAATTCCTAATTCCTAACTCCTAACTCCTAACTCCTAACTCATAATTCTTAACTCTTAACTCCTCACTGTTAAGACGTAGCAGTGCGCCCCGTGTCTACACTTGGGAAATATACCTTCTGGTAGTTGCAAGTAAGTATCTTAGTCAAAAAATCAACCTTTAAATCATACTTTGGATGTGTTATTAGATTTTATAAGCATCTAAAGTTGATGTCAGGTGATATTTTAATAGCTAGATCAAATCAGAAATTTTCTTCTGGTTATTACACCATCCTGTAGACTTATAAAGGTATTCGATATGTCCAATTTATAACTTTTTAAATTTAAGCAAACGACCAATAACTTGCATATTTTATTTTATTTTATTAATCGCTATTATCTAATAACTGATAAATGGCTACTAATTACTGATAATAGTTTATGCTGAATCATCGCTGCCAAGTTCTTTTAATTGAAGATGAATCCGAGGAGATAGAGTATTTCCGCAGGCTGCTATCTAAAGCGAAGTCTTCTTCGTTTAAGCAAGGTTTTGAGATAATTGTTGCTCAATCTTTGAAAGATGGATTGCAACAATTATCACTTAACGATGTCGATGTTATTTTCCTTGACTTAACGCTTACTGATAGTCGGGGAATAAAGACTTTGACACAAATGTTAGAAGCTGCTCCAAACTTACCAATTATTGTCTATACCATTTTAGATGAAGCTGCTGGTGTTAAAGCTTTGGAATTAGGTGCAATCGGATATTTACATAAAACTGAAATTGATACTAATTTACTAGTTTATGCGATTCGTTCGGCAATAGAGCGACAGCAGCAGCTAAATATTTTAAAACAGCAGCAAGCAGAAGAACACAAAATGGAATTTGAACAACTTGAAGCTTTTATCGTATCTGCTTCTTCAAACGTTAATTTATCGGGATTGGAATCTTTACGAGAAAGCAAACCGGATATTTTTGCGGAATTAGTCCAAAATTATAGCGAAATTATGGATTTAGCTTTAGAGGAAAAAGCTTATAAAGTTGAACATAATATTTCCGATAAGCTTACTGCTTTGGCGAGACAATTAGGTTTTATGCAGGCTACTCCCAAAGATACAATTGAAATTCATACTGCTGTTTTGAAAGAAAAAACCGACCGCTCTTCTAAAAAATATCAAGTTTATGCAAGTGAAGGACGTTTAATTTTATTGCAGTTGATGGGCTATCTTACAGCTTATTATCGTAAGTATTTTATAGGATTAAATCAACTTAGTTTTGATAAAATCAGCAATAACTTAGAGTCCGATTAAATGACATAAACAATAAATTATAGATATATATGAAAGATGTTTTATAATAATGTGTAATAAAAAATTAGATAAGAAATATTTGTTAAAGCTATATGTAACAGGAGAAACACCCCGTTCGGATAGAGCAATATCTAACTTAAATGAATTATGTAAAGAACATTTTCCAGAAGAATATGAAATAATTATTATCAATGTATTGAAGCAACCTGATATAGCAGAAAAAGAAAAAATCATCGTCACACCAACTTTAGTTAAAGAATCTCCTTTGCCACAAGTTAGAATTATTGGCGATCTATCGGATTTAAAAACAGTTTTGATGGGGCTGGGAATTAGCAGTAGGAAACATGATATATTTAGCGAGTAATCACAAAGAAAAACTTAAACAGTCATCTAATAGCTATTGTTGAAATGCCTGAAGAAAATATTGAAAATATCCGCAAATTAGAAACAGGAATTCCAGGATTTGATTTAATTTCTGAAGGTGGATTGCCAATTGGACGTACTACTTTAGTAGTTGGTAGTGCGGGTTGCGGTAAAACTGTGTTTTCCTGTCAGTTTTTGATTGAAGGAATAAAGCGGGGAGAAACAGGAGTTTACGTTACCTTTGAAGAATCTCCCAAAAATATTCGCAAAAATATGCGCGGTTTTGGTTGGGATATTGCCAAATTAGAAGAAGAAGGTAAATGGTATTTTGTTGATGCTTCTCCAGAGCCGGGGAAGAATCCTTATGTGAGTGGAAATTACGATTTAAGCCCTTTGTTGGCTCGAATTCAGTATGCGATCGACAAAATAAAAGCTACTAGAGTTTCAATGGATTCTTTGGGAGCAATATTTAGCTATATACCCGATAAAGCTCAAATTCGCGACGATTTATTTATCATTGTTTCGGCTTTGCGAGATGTTAATAGTACCGCAATTTTAACATCCGAACGCAATCAGGAATACGGTGCAATCAGCGCTCATGGAGTGGAAGAATATGTAGCCGATAACGTAATTATTTTGAGAAACGTGTTGATTGAGGAAAAGCGCCGTCGTACTTTGGAAATTCTCAAATATCGCGGTAGCACTCATCAACAAGGTGAGTTCCCGTTTACAATTCTTACCGATAAAGGGTTTGTCGCTATCCCTCTTTCGGCAATGTCTCCCGAAGATAAGGATTCATCTACTATTCGCATCTCTAGCGGTAACTTAGAGCTTGATAAAATGTGTGGTGGTGGTTTTTATCGAGATTCAATTATTTTAGCTAGCGGCGCTACTGGTACTGGTAAAACTTTGCTCTGCACTCAGTTTATCTCTGCCGGAATCGAAAATGGCGATCGCTGTATTTATTTTGCATTTGAAGAAAATCGCCAGCAGCTGATAAGAAACGCCAAGGGATGGGGAATAAACTTTGCCAAAGCCCAGCAAGAGGGAATGCTCAAAATTCTGTTTCGCTATCCGGAATCAACTAGATTAGAAAATCATCTAATTAAGATGCAGGAAGTGATACAAGAGTTTAAACCGAATCGGGTAGTGATTGATAGTTTGACGGCTTTGGAAAAAGTAGCTACGCTGAATGGGTTTCGAGAATTTATTGCCAGTTTGAATGCAACAATCAGAGGGCAAGGAATGACTGGGCTGTATACAGCTACCGCTCCGACTTTGTTAGGAGGTAGTTCGGTAACTGAGTCTCATATTTCCACAAGTACCGACTCAATTATTTTACTACGATATGTGGAAGTTTACGGTGAAATTAGAAGAGGATTAGCTGCAATAAAAATGCGTGGATCGATGCACGATAAGCAAATTCGCGAATTTACAATTGACGATCGAGGAATGCACATCGGTAGAAGTTTCCGTAACGTCGTTGGCATTTTGTCAGGAAATCCGATGTATGTGGATAGAGATGAAGTTAATCGTCTGAGCGAGTTATTTCAAGATGAAACGTAAAAATAATCTTAAAAATAATTTCTATAGTTATCTAAATGCTGGTCTAATTCATAATAGGGATAATTCTTAGGGTAGACAAAATTATATAAATATCATGGTAATTATTTAATGTATGGAAAATGTTATTTTTTATTAAATTTTCATAGGTTGCGTTCGCGTTTACTATACCCAGAATTTCGTTGGGAAAGTGCAGCATTTTCTTCTAAGTTATCGAAGATTAATCTGTAGCAAAATATAAGTTGATAAATTATTTAGTTATAAAATGGTATCTATGGCAGTTCCAATCAATTTACTATTATTATGTGATTCTGCCGAGAAAAGCGAAAATATTTTATCGTTATTGCACGAAGGCGAATTTACAGTAATAGTAAAGCAAATAAAAAACGAGACAGATTATCTATCTAATTTAACTTCAGAAATTAAACTTATATTAGCAGATTATCGGCATTCAAAGTTAGATATTTTTCAAGCTAGACAAATATTGCAAGAAAAAGAGTTAGACATTCCATTTATAGTTTTTAATGGTACGAATAATGCTCGCGATGCGGTAACTTGCATTAAAGCAGGAGCAAGCGACTATATAAGTAAAAATGAATTAAAACGGCTGCCATCATTAGTTAAACAAGCACTTGATATAAGTGAATCATCAAATTGCGATCTTGATGAAGTTGAAAAATGTAATAGTTATGTAACCGATTTAGAGCAACGCTTATTTTCTCAAGCAGAAGAATTAAAAAAACAGCGTCAGCAAAGAATTGCAGAAAGCATTCGTAGGGAAAAAGTAGAAGTTGCGTTGAAAAAAAGCGAAAAACAGTTGCGGATGCTAATCACTAAAAATCCAGACGGGATAGTAGTGATAGATAAGCAAGGAATAGTCAGATTTATTAATCCCGCAGCTTTAAAATTATTTAATCGTCAAGAAGAAGAACTTTTAGGAGAAATGTTTGGTTTCCCTGTGGCTGGTGAAGATAAAAGCGAAGTAGATATTTCCACGGGAACCGGAAAAGAATTAATAGCTCAAATGCGCGTGGTAAAAGTTGATTGGCAGGGAAAACAGGCTAATCTGATCACCTTAACAGATATTACCGCCCGCAAGCGAGCAGAATTGGAAAGAATTGAATTACTCGCAAAAGCCGAAGCTGCAAACCGCGTAAAGGATGAATTCTTAGCAGTACTTTCCCACGAGTTGCGAACTCCACTCAACCCAATTTTAGGATGGACTCAACTTTTACGCTCTAATAGAATTCCACCTCAAAAAATCGATAGCGCATTGGAAACAATCGAGCGAAATGCTTCTTTGCAAGCAGAAATGATCAAAGACTTGCTTGATGTTTCACGGATATTGCGCGGTAAATTACAGCTTAATCCAGTTAAAGTTGATTTGATAAATATAGTTGAAGCTGCCATCGAAACCGTGCGTTTAGCCGCTCATGCAAAATCCGTTGAAATCATTACCAACTTCCCATCAGAAACGGTATGTGTTGAAGGAGATGCTAACCGCTTACAGCAAATTTTTTGGAATTTACTTTCCAATGCGGTGAAATTTACTCCTTCGGAAGGAAGGGTAAATATAGATTTAGAGTTAGAGAATTCTCAAGCAAAAATTCAAGTTGCGGATACCGGCAAAGGAATCAATTCTGATTTTTTACCTTATGTATTTGATTACTTTCGTCAGGAAAACAGTTCCAGCACTAGAAATACTGGAGGATTGGGATTAGGGTTGGCCATAGTAAGACATTTAGTAGAACTTCATGGTGGTAACATCCAAGTAGAAAGTGCTGGTATTGGTAAGGGCACGATATTTACCGTTGAGTTACCATTGATGTCTAATCTAGAAACCCTTACTGAAATTAATCGCAGCATCAGTACGGACTTAGATTTTAACGGTATAAAAATTCTGATAGTAGACGACGAACCAGACAACTTAGAATTTTTAAAATTTGTCCTGGAAAACTACGGAGCATCAGTACAAACAGCTACATCTGCCCCGGAAGCATTTAAATTATTCTTAAAAAATAAACCAGATTTATTAATCAGTGATATTGCTATGCCGGATGTAAACGGACATACACTGATACGTCAAATTCGAGCGCTACCCTCACGAAAAGGCGCAAAAATACCCGCGATCGCCTTAACTGCTTATGCAGGAGAAACAAATCAAAACGAATCCCTAAAAGCCGGTTTTACCCTGCACCTTGCCAAGCCAATTCAGGCAGATAATTTAGCTCAAACAATCGCTGAGTTGAAAGTTAACAGTTAACAGT
>CAYMZW010000351.1:0-7363 GCA_964395005.1 uncultured Rivularia sp. | reverse complement strand
GAGTTAGGAGTTAGGAGTTAGGAGTTAGGAGTTAGGAGTTAGGAGTTAGGAGTTCTCTCCCCCCTCTTCCCCCTCTCCCCCCTCTTCCCCCTCCCATCGCCTTATCCCCCAATTCCCAATCTACCAGCTAAACCGGGACTCAAGGGAATCAAAACTGCAACCATCAAAAATAATGCTACAAGCCCCAATACAGCACGTGTATCATCGGGTTCGGTGATTTCGTTTAAGCTTGGACGTTCTAAATCTCTTTGTAAAAATAAAATTACAATTGCCCAATATAAAGCTAGAGAATTACCTAAACCTACTATTCCTAAAATAACTAAGGTTGCGAATGTAGTGCGTCCGGCGATTTTACGTCCGTATATTGCTTGTACAATTCTACCGCCATCTAGCTGTCCTGCTGGCATTAAGTTCAAAGCTGTAACTACTAAACCCAACCAGCCAATTACCACTAAAGGATTTACGTCTACTACTGTTGACTGTAAAGTATTGCCTAGAAATATTCTTGCTAAACTTCCGACTAAAATCGAACCTTGAAAAAATTGGTTTGGTAATTGAAATAAACTTCCTTCATGGGAAAGCAGCAATCCCAAGATTAACATCAAGAATGAAACAATTCCTCCGGCAGTAGGCCCAGCTAAAGCAATATCAAACAAAACTTTACGATTGGGAAGTAGTGATTCAAAGCGGGTAATTGCACCGAAAGAACCAATTTCTACTGAAGGAATCAGGTAAGGTAAACTTAATTTGACTCCGTGACGGCGAGCAAGTACCCGATGTCCAACTTCGTGAGATAGTAAAATGGTGAAAAAGCCTGCTGCAATCGGTAAAGCTTCTTGAAATCTTGCTGGACTAGAAAAGAAATCGAAACTTAATAAAACTCCTCCCGCTTCCAAACTTGTGGCGATGGTTGCTAGAAAAAGGATACCAGCAAAGGCTTTTTGTGCCGGAGACATCGAACGCGGGTCATTGCGGCTCGGTAGGACAATTATAGTTGGTCTACCTTCAGGGTTTTCGAGTAAAAATAGGCGATATTTGTCACCAACACGCTCGCGTAAACTCGCACTCAAACGGTTAAAAACGTCTTCCGGCTCACCTCTTAAATTACCTTTAAAAATAGCACCTTCTTGATAAGCAATAGTTTCGGTAGCAAAATACGTATCGATACCGAAAATACTTCTAATAGTACTTAAATCTTCTTCAGGAATAGGCATTATCTCAGGTTGTGACGGCTGGTTTGCCGTTGATGGCTTAGTAGAATCTTGCGATGATTCCTCAGCGATTCTTTCGGATGCCTTCTTCTTAATCATGTCTTCTTGTCCCATTGCCCGTAGCTGCCTGCCAATAGCTATATACAAACCAGCAAAAGCAATAGAAAGGAAGAGTACACCTGCAACATTGATATAAATTCCCGCAGCAAGCAAGCCAAAATACAATATCCAAGGAGTTATCAACACCACCGACTGAAGCCAAGCCAAGATACCCAACTTACCATAGGGCTTAGCGCGAACAAAGCCCCAACTCAAAACTCCTAAAGCAACCAATACAATCGCAGCTATAATTGCTGTTTCTGATGAATTCATCTTCAAATTTAAACCTTCTGACAGTTATCCTACCGACTTTATCTGTAAAATCGGTTGGTACGGATATTAATAATTTATAACGATGGCTGTCTGGGGAAAAATTTATATCCACGGGATTGACGTTTTTTTTCGTTTATGGTAATGTATTTTTATAATGGGAATAGGTGCGCCTATATATAGGGGTATTTGTAAAAAATAAGTTCGTAATGTCGTCGCAATAACGCAACGAAACGCGACGATGTGATAAAAGCAGAGTTTTAATATTTAGAATATTCGTAGGGTGCGTTATGGCTTTAACTGTGAGCGCACCAAAATCTACATAGCATGGTGCGTTGCTACAGTCGTGCTATATAAACTCTTTGATTTGAAATACATTTAACTTAAACAATCGAAGTATCTTCTTTAGATTCGAGTTTTTCTTCATAAAACAAAATTTTTTGGTGCGTTGCACTCCGTGACAACACACCCTACAGCCTGAGTATATTTTCAATCAAAGTGGGATTCCTATATGTATCCATGACAGACTTAATATACTTTCGGAAATAGAAATCATCGCTAAATATTTTATAGACAAATTAACTTCTACAAATAAATTTGAGCTTGGAATATATATAAATTTTCATATAAATAAAAATCTACTTTTTCATTTAGATAAAGAGTATTATTAAAAACTTTTACGTTGCACAAAAAGGAAATATGAAAGAGCTTTTACAATTTGTTTTAGTATAGTCATTTTGAGATAATTGATAGTGAAATAATTTAAAAATCATCTGAAGTATGAATTAAAAATTATACTCATAAGTGAGCTAATAAAAAAGTTTGAAGAAGATTATCCAAAATCCTTTAACCTTAGTAACAGCGATAGTTTGAGTCTTAATGTTCAAACATATTGTTCGTTATAATCGCGGCAGTTTTCGTAAATAATTGGATTTTGTGAGATATGTTTATAGGGCTAATAAATCATTGAAAGCTTTTTGCAATCGGAGAATTTAAAGCCTACAAATAACTCGAACTTCAAAAATTATAAATCTCCCATCAGAAGATTAAGTAACAGCAAAAATTTGATATCGCACGCGCCTTGTGAATTGGTAACGAGTTCGTAATTCCGACAAAAAATAATTGTATTTACTAGAAAAAATGAAAGCATTGAAGTTAACAATTGCAACGTTGGTATTAGGAGTAACTGCTTGTAACCCCAAGGCTAATGCTTTATTGTTATCTGCAACTACTCAATTAAAACCGGAATCTAGGTTAGAGCTAGCTCAAGCAAATATCAAAGATGCTGAAAAATATTTTAATAACGGCAATTCAAAGGCAATGCGAGGGGATTATCAAAGAGCGATAGCTGATTTTACCAAAGCTATAAAAATTAATCCCAAGGATGGCGATGCTTACTACAACCGGGGTAATGCTCGTGTTGATTTAAAAGATTATCAAGGAGCAATCGCTGATTACACCAAAGCCATAAGAATTAATCCCAAATATGTTAATGCTTACTACAACCGAGGTATTGCTCGTGTTGATTTAAAAGATTATCAAGGAGCAATCGCTGATTACACCAAAGCCATAAGAATAAATCCCTACTATGTCGATGCTTACTACAACCGAGGTATTGCTCGTCGTCAGTTAAAAGATTATCAGGGAGCAATTGCTGATTTTACCAAAGTTATAAAAATTAATCCCAAGGATGGCGATGCTTACTACAACCGGGGTGTTGCTCGTGTTGATTTAAAAGATTATCAAAGAGCGATAGCTGATTTTACCAAAGCTATAAAAATTAATCCCAAATATGTCAATGCTTACTACAACCGAGGTGTTGCTCGTGTTGATTTAAAAGATTATCAGGGAGCAATTGCTGATAACACCCTTGCCATAGAAATTAATCCCAAGGATGCCGATGCCTACTACAACCGAGGTTTTGCTCGTCATCAGTTAAAAGACAATCGAAGAGCAATCGCTGATTACACCAAAGCCATAGAAATTAATCCCCAATTAGCCCAAGCCTACTACAACCGGGGTAATGCTCGTCTTAATTTAAAAGATTATCAAGGAGCAATCGCTGATTACACCAAAGCCACTGAAATTAACCCCAAGGATGCCGATGCCTATTACAACCGAGGTTTTGCTCGTCGTCAGTTAAAAGATTCTCAAGAGGCGATGGCTGATTACACCAAAGCTGCTGAAGTCTATCAAAAGCAAGGTAACAAGGCTCAAGCGCAAAAATTACTTGAGTTAATTGCAAAAATTAAAAGTCTTTAAATAAATATCCGGCTTGTAATCAAAACCTCTTTAATTTTACAGAGGAGGTTAAACACAGATTTATGTGTGCTTTTTAAACCTAACTTGATAAAAGCGCAGATAGTTTAAAAACTCTTAGAAACCGGGTTTCTTTGGGCTTGCTTCAATCGCTTCAAGAATCTTCAAAAATTGCCCCTCGTGCAATCAAATAGCTTTTCAAGGATTCGGAGATACCTGAATTATTACCAAAATGAGCGTTTGTAATTTTAGCATCCAAGAGGCGAGCATTTTCCAAATTAGCACCTCTAAGATTAGCATCTTCAAGGTTAGCTTGATAGAAATCGGCATTTTTGAAATTAACACCTTCGAGGTTAGCGCCTTGAAAGTTAGCTTTATGCAAACGGGCATTTTCTAAATTTGCACCAGTTAAATTAGCATTAATTAAATTGCTGCTGCCCAAATTGGCATTTGTTAAATTAGCATTAGTTAGATTAATACTGCTTAAATTAGCATCCCAGAGACTAGCATTTGTTAAATTAGCATTTGTTAAATTAGCACCGCTTAAATTAGCTTCAACAAAATATTCATCTGCTAGCTGGGCACCTTCACCACCTTGATTAACAATTTCCCAAATTTTATGCCATTTACCAATAGGTATGGTGTTTTCATCGAATATTGTATTTGTGAAATTCGTACAGCTAAAATTAACATCCCAAATTATCGCACCGCTTAAATTAGCATGACTCAAATTTGCATTTTTGAAAGTAGCTCCACATAAAGTAGCTCCGCTGAAATTAACACCAGTCAAATTGGCATTGCTAAAATCAGCATCAACTAATTCGGTATTACTAAAGTCGGCATTAGTTAAATTAGCATTGCTATAATTTGCTGGATTGCTCGGATGCAAATTTCGGTTAAAAATAGTTAACGGATTTGGAGGAGTTTTACTTTTGATGCAGCCTTTATAAACTATAATTTGTGGTTTAATTACTTCTTCTGTAGGGATAAAAGTTAACTTACATAATTCAATACTCGTATCACAATCATCGTAATCCATATCCTCACAATCAAAATTAGGAGAAGCTTCAATTTCCTCTCTTGTAAAATCGCGGTTTTGAAATAATAGTTGATAATTTCCTGCTGGTAACGTGAAAGATAAACTTACATCTTCATCATAATCTCCAAAAATATAAAGTCTGTCATCTTCAGCAACTTGAAAAGGAAGAATTATTACGTTAGCGCGTAAATTTCCAGCTTTCATATCTTGAGCAATAACGGAATCAATTTCTAAAGTTTCCGAAACTGCTATTTTTACCCAGAATGTTTGATAATCAGTCAACATATCAAATGAAATAAAATCGCGATACCAAGCAAATCCTTGGGGAATAGTATCTCTACTTCCCAACAATTGGTGCCCCATTTCATCATTAAATAATTTTTGCCTAATCTCTTTTTGGGGATACTTAGAAATATTGAGAAACGGAACATAAATATTTGATATTCTAACTTCTGCAATTACTTCATTCATGATTTAAAGCTTGTTGAAAATAAAATTATTAAATCTCCGATCTTAGTGTTGTAGACAATTGGTTAATTTTCTACAAAATTGACTATTGCAATTACTTTATTCATGGCTAACAAGACTACTTGAATACAAAGTTTATAATATTTTTATAAAATCACAGCTATATCTTTATATATTTTTAGGTAATAGCGCGAATCAGAATCCTAATAAAACTCGGTTAAAATTGTTTCAAAACAAACTTTTTATCAACATTTTTATTAATTAGGATTTAATAATGCAAGTATCAAAATTAATCATAGTTGCATTGGCATTGGGAACAATTGTTTATAGCTCCAAAGCTAATGCGACAGATTTATCTTCAACTGTACCAATTCAACTCGAATCTAACTTACAGCTAGCTCAACTAAATCTCCAAGATGCTGCAAAATTTTTGAATCAAGGGATAAAACTTTTAGAGCAAGGGGATTATCAAGAAGCGATCGCCTATTTTACCAAAGCCATAGAAAATAATCCTAAACTAGTCGCAGCCTACTACAACCGGGCTATTGCTCGCCATCAGTTACAAGAATATCAAAGAGCGATCGCCAATTTTACTAAAGTCATAAAGTTTAATCCCTCGGATGCCAAATCATATATCAAGGATGATTATGCATAGGTAGAAGTAGATAAAATTTCTGTACTCGAAAAATATCAGATTTTAAATTTAAACCTTTTTTCTAATAGTAGATAAAAGGTTTTTTGATTTAAAAGGGTTAGTACCGCTTCGTGGAAGTAAGAAGTTTGATTTTCTAAGCTTATGAGCCGTTTTTCATGGTAGTTTTATTTACGCCGATTTGCACTCGTTTTTAATCCGAATATTAATAATCGATTAATAAATACTACATGAAGTTAAGAGGATGTTTTAAAAGTATCCGGCGGTTAAAACCGCTACTACACAGGTCAAGTCCACCTCCGTGGACTAACTGATTTTATAACCTAGGTCGCCAGGTTTTGCTTGTGTAACCGTGACTTACAGTAAGGTATTAAATTCGACTTTTAAAACATCCTCTAATAAAAGTGAAAACACTTTTTGTTGTTTTTTATTACACAATCTGGATCGAATAATAGGAACTAATCTTAATCACAAGCAGTTGATTTTGTAGTTAAGAATACTTTTATAAGGGAAATATAAACAGTTTAAACATGATTTTAGTCAGATGATACAAAAGCTTGCAGCCCTCGCAGAGGTGGCATTTCAACCGAATAATCAAGGTCAATAGTTGGTCTAAACGTAAGTCAAACTCGTAAATTTTCTGCTTTTTCAAGAAATATTTATAAGAGCGGGAAATGAATTTATAACTTGCTGTAAAGGAAAAATAATGAAAACATAAAAGTTAACAATTGCAACATTGGCATTAGGAATAATTTTTTGTAGCCCCAAGGCTAATGCCACTGAATTATCTGCAACCACTCAATTATCGAAATCTGGATTAGAGTTAGCTCAAGCCAATTTAAAAGATGCAGAAAAACACTTTAATAGTGGTAATGAGCGCTTTAAGCAAAATGATTATCGAGGAGCGATCGCCGATTACACCAAAGCCATAGAAATTAATCCCAACCATGCTGATGCTTACTTTAACCGAGGCCGCGCTCGTTATAAGTTAAAAGACGATCGAAAAGCAATCGCTGACTATACCAAAGTTATTGAAATTAATCCCAACTTTCCTCAAGCCTACTATAATCGAGGTCTTATTCGTAATCGGTTGAAAGATTATCGAGGAGCGATCGCCGATTACACCAAAGCCATTCCCAATTATTCTGGTGTCTACCTTGCTGATGCTTACTATAGCCGAGGTCGCGCTCGTTATAGTTTGAAAGATTTTCAAGGAGCGATTGCTGATTATACCAAAGCTATTCCCAACTATTCCGGAATCAGACTTGCTGATACTTATTACAATCGGGGTATTGCTCGTCTTGACTTAAAAGATTATCAAGGAGCAATTGCTGATAATACCAAAGTTATTGAAATTAATCCCAA
>CAYMZW010000350.1:0-7368 GCA_964395005.1 uncultured Rivularia sp. | reverse complement strand
AAATAAAATTTCACCCACATTCTTAGCAGAACATGGGTATTTGTAAGAAGGGAGTTGGGAGTTGGGAGTTGGGAGTTGGGAGTTGGGAGTAGGGAGTTAAGAGTTAGGAGTTAGGAGTTAGGAGTTTGGGATGTAGAGACGTAGCACTGCTACGTCTATAGTTGGGAGTTATTAAGGTTAAAGGTGAAGATTATCTTTATCTGACTGCTTCCCAATGCCCTATGCCCAATCCCCAATCCCCCATGCCCATCACTTAACTACCAGGTTCTTCAACAACTTGTGCAGTTTGTATAGATTGCAGGAACTGGTTGAGCGCTTGCTGTAATTGTGCGCCTGGGTTTGTTGCTACCCAACCGTTGGGAGTTAGCTGACGTGTCTCAAAGTGTAGGTGGGGGCCGGTAGAATTACCTGTACTGCCCACGCGACCGATAACGGTTCCTCGTTCTACCCACTGCCCAGGACTAACAAATGTTTCGGACATATGTCCGTAGAGAGTTTGTTGGGCGCTGTTGTGATTCAAGACAACTGTTAAACCGTAACCGCCTACCCAATCAGAAATTTCTACTTTTCCTGAATAAGCTGCTAAAACGGGGGTTCCCTCTGCGGCAGCCAAATCGATACCCGAATGAAAACGCCGATCGCCGGTTATAGGATGCTGTCTCCAACCAAATAGGGAACTGATTGCAGAAGGTACGGAAAGAGGAAATGCTAATCCGGTGGCATTATAGTTAGAACTGTAAGCCGGGGCGCTGTAAGCAACTTTTGGTAGTACAGATGCAAGGGGAATATCGTAAGCTACTGCACTCGGACGAGGTGCGGAGTTGTTAGCCATGATTGGTGCGCTTAGCATTCCACCACTTGGGGCAATGGCTTCGTTACTAACTGTAACTTGGGGAGTAAAGCTGCTGGGTTGCGGAATAAAGCGATTGGAACTATATGCTTGTTTTGGTACAGTTCTTGAAGCAACTCTTTTATTAGTATTAGTACGAATAGCTGGAGTAACAGACTTTACAGCTTTCTTAACTATATTCGGAGTGGCAGAAGCAACGCTTTTGATCGTTTTGCTAGCCTGATAAGTCTTAGCTGGGGGAGATGGTAATACAGCTTTAGTTACTTTTGTTGAAGTTACCTTTTTAGGAGATGCGGCTGTTTTCTTAGGTTTAACAGCAACGCTTGAGGAAGGTTTAACTGTAGTTAGAGAAGCGTTCTGAGAAGCTTTTAACCAAGTAGGTGTGGTTTTCTTCGCAGGAGTTTTCTTAGAAACAGCACAATTCCTGGAAATTCCTTGTCCGCTTGCAACTGATGTACAACCGCTTTTACGTCCTGTAATTACTACGGAATTAGGTGCTTGGTACTTTTTGCCGTAATTTGTCGGATCGATTAAAGCATTCTTGTAATCTTTCTTTGGTTTTCTTACGGCAGTAGTTCTAGGAAGAATTGTCCGAGGTTTAGATACGCTACGAGTTTTTGGCGTAGTTGGCTTTACTCTAGCAGTAGTAGGATTCTTCTTTTTGATAACTACTCTTTGACGGGTAGTCGGCGCTTTCTTTTTAAGCTTGACAACTACAGAATTAGTGCGAGAGCGCCTCAATCTACTTCTTAAAGTACTCGCCCCTTTTTTATTAGTAGTAACTTTGACTTTTGGTGCAGGCTTTTTAGCACTAGAAGGCGAAGATTTTTTAACCGATAACCTTTCTCTTAGTCTGGCTCGACGTTGAGAAAATTCGACTTTAGGTTTAGAAGATTCCGGCTGAGGAGCGCCACTGACAATAACAGCTTTACCTGGCGCTACTTTTTTAGCGTTCCTTACTTGTGAGGAATTTACAGTCGGAACAATATTGTCTATTCCTGGAGATGTTTGAGCAACTACAAAGCCGCTGCTCAGTAAGCCAAAGCTACCAAGCCAACAAAGGCTTTGCGCTGGGAGCGTGCGCTGCCATGCGGAGTGCGAATTTTTATCGCCATTTTTGCGCTGCGTCATTGTGTTTAAATAATCTTGTTAGTGTAACTATGACTTTTCGGAATCTCAGTAAAATTATTGTCCAAGTTTAAAATTTTGGACAAGAAGTGGCAATTTAATCCTTATTTTTACGGTAGCCTAAACTGATTGTACCGGGCTGGAAAAAAATAGATGCAGGTGTTACAGATACGTTATGCTTTTCGGGGGTTCTACGAACATGAAGATTTCCTGTCGCAGTAACACCCACTACGGTTCCAGAAAAATCATCATTAACGTGAACTTGTTCGCCCATATTAGAAAGCAATTTGATATAGCGAGACAATAATATATTGACTCCTTCTCTTAGCAAACACTGTATACCGGAATCTATTCCGAGTAAAACGACAGCTGCTAATTTTTCCAAACAAGAAATTTGAGTTGTATTGCCCTGATGATTCCAAGAGTGTAAATTAATCCCGGTAGACGGAACCGGATTTTTCCAGTTAATCCCGACTCCAATTACTGCTTGAGTAATTTTACCAGCCCGGACTTTGGTTTCGGTGAGGATTCCACCTAACTTACGATTATCTAAGACTAGATCGTTAGGCCACTTAATTTCAACATCAACACCATACTTTCTTAGTTGTTCGGCAATCCCCCATGCTGTTGCTAAAGTTAACTGATAGCCTGAATTTATGTCTAATTGAGGAGCAAACCCGAAAGAAAGATACAGTCCATCTTGCTCAGATACCCAACTCCGACCCCATTGTCCGCGTCCGGCAGTTTGTTCGGCTGCGATTACTACACATCTTGAACCAGGCTTTGTAGCAAGCAATTCCCACAAAGTTTTGTTTGTTGAAGCGACGCTTTCAAAAATATGCAAGCGAAAAGGCAACTCAGTATTTTTACCTTCTACCGAAAGAACAGCTTCCAGCTTTTGCTTATTTAATACCACAGTTACTGACCGAAAATAGCCTATTCAAGCTAGCATGAATTGGCAATATTGATTTTTATTAAAACAAAAACTATTAAAGGTAAACTATTATGCATACTTGGCACTGGCGCAGTTGGCAGGAATTGCCCTATTTGAGTTGTAGTCTGCTCGAAGAATTTCCTCATGGCTTTTTTACCCAACAGTTCTGGTCTCATAGCCTTCAAGATATGACCAAGATACTTCACGAAGAAGCTTCATCTTATCGTCTCAAACAAGTACATGGCAACAAGGTTCTTACCCCACAAGAAATTAAAAATCTTTTAAATATAGGTGGAGATGAAGTAGAAGAAGTTGGCGAAAAAACCTTTGCCAAAGCAGACGGCTTAATGAGCGATCGCCCTTTACAAGCTGTGTGGACTGCAAGTGCTGACTGCACCCCAGCATTAATTGCTGATATCAAAACAGGACAAGTAGCAGCAGTTCATGCCGGATGGCGCGGAACCGCAAAAAAAATCGTTCCTCAAGCCATCTCCCGAATGCAGTCTCAAGGAAGCCAACTCCAAGACATAAGAATTGCAATGGGGCCATCTATCGAAGGAAAAGTTTATCAAGTATCCGAAGACGTTGCAGCACAATTGGGTTCAACGTTAGTACCAGAATCTGACTCAAAAGCAATTATCAACGGCTTACAACAAATAGATTTTTCTCCCCTACTTCCCGACTCAGAACCCGGAAAAGTTCGTATAGACGTGCGACAAGTCAGCGCCTTACAACTCGAACAACTTGGAATTAGCCCCGAACAAATTTCCCTAGCACCATACTGTACCTATCAAAACCCCGAAAACTTCTTCTCCCACCGTCGCGCCAAACAAGGAAAAGTCCAATGGTCCGGAATTGTCAGTATGTAATTGATAATGGGCATAGGGAGTTAGGAGTTAAGAGTTAGGAATTATGAGTTAGAAACTTAATTAATATTATTAACTGGTTACTGGTAACTGATTACTGGTAACTGATTACTGTTCACTGTTCACTGTTCACTGTAATGAGTAAATTACCAGAATTAAGTCCTGAAACCATCGATCGCGTAGTTGAAATGGCTTGGGAAGATAGAACTCCTTTTGAAGCAATTGAAACTCAATTTGGTTTGAGCGAAAAAGAAGTTATTGCTATCATGCGTCGCTATATGAAAGAATCCAGCTTTAGAATGTGGCGTAAGCGCGTTAGCGGACGCAATACCAAACATTTAGAAAAGCGCGATTTTGTCGAAGGAAGATTTAAGTCGGATAATCAAAAAACATAGGCTCGTAGTAAGGAATTTATTCCTTATTTCCACAACGGAAGAGGACTAAAGTCCTTACTACGAACAAAATTAAATTCTAGAAATCGGTATATCTAAATAATCGCTGATTTCTTGTGACAACCATTGCAATTCTTCTAAAGTAAAATCACCATAATTATTAAGGCTAAATTCTTTTGACCCCGCTTTTATAGATAGTATAGGCTTAAATCCAGTCTGTATTAAATTAGAAGGTGTTAATTCTAATTTATATTTATTTTTTTTAAGTTTTTGAACGCAAATTTTAGATTGAATTCCGAGAATTTCATAGGAACATAAAATGCTATTTTTATTTATATTTAATCGAGTACGTTTAAATAATGCCCAAATAAGAATAAATAAAATAAGACCAATTCCAAAGGCTTGTACTATATATTTCATTAAATAAGCCGAATGGCTTAGTTGTAAATTACTAAAATACCCAATAAAGTTGAATAAATCTAATCCAATCGCAAAAGGTGATATTAAAGATATTAAAGCAATTTGAGGAATTGCAAATCCTTGAGGTGGGATGACTATTTCTAAACCATCAATATCTTTATATAGTTTAATTTCAGTACTCGATGGCTGCTTTAATTTTTGATTTGATAGAGCATTATCTTTTTTTCTAGGAACAGGATTTTGTAAAGCTTTTATTGCTTCTTCTGTCGATTTATATCTTTGACTTAAACTTGGTTCCGTCATCCACTCCAACCAATCAGCAAACTCTTCACTAAAATTAGCTGTTTGACGGAATTGAATGTACAAGTCTTTTTGAGGTAATTCTGTTGGATGCAAACCCGTAATTAAAAAGATTAAAGTCGCTCCCAAACTATATAAATCAGAAGCTTCTACACATCTTCCACCAAATTGTTCCGGTGGCATATATCCGTATGTTCCTACTACAGTAATAGTTCCACTATTTGTTGCAGCAACAGTTTGTACAGAACCAAAATCTACTAAATAAATCTTTCCTGCACTATTACCAGAACGATTTGTTAATAAAATATTGCTGGGTTTGATATCGCGATGAATTACAGATGGTTCGTGTTGATGTAAATAACTCAGAATTTCTAACAGCGATTTGGCTAATTCTTGTACTTCATCTTCGCTAAAAGTTCTGCCAGCTTGTAAGTGTTGTTCTAAAGTTTTCCCTTCTACATAAGTTTGTACCAAAACAAAACCTTTTTCACCATCATTATCTAATTCAAAATAATCTAGATAGCGGGGAATATTTAGATGATTTAAAGTTTTTAAAGTTTCCGCTTCTCGTTCAAATAACTTTAAATCTTGCCAATCGAAATCTTCTCCCAACAATAATAATTTAATTACAACTTTTTGCTGTGTTTGTAAATCTTCAGCCAAAAAAGTTCTTCTTCCAGTTTGTCTACCTAATTCCTGCTGAATTTGATAGCTTTCGTTTAATATTTGATTTATCATTTTAAACTAAAATACTAATATTATTTCTTTTAAATACAAATTATTAAAAAATGCATCATTTGTCATAATTTATGCCCTGGAAACCTAGATTGCTGTTCATACCAACGAGCAAAAGATTTCGTGGCTAAACCCATACTTAATCCAGATATAATAAAAGGAGCAAGTACAAAGAAAAGCCCTTGCTGCAAGTCTGATGGATTAGAAGAAAATATTCCACTAAACAAAATTACACCAATAGCACTAGAAAAAAATATACTAAGTAAAGTCGTTCTGCGACGATATAAAAAAGAATTTTTTAAAGGATAGAAAAATAAGCGAGTAATTATTCCAACTAAAATTCCATTGACTAAACCCAAAGGAATACCTATTGACAAACCATACATTATCCCTAATAAAGTGCCACCCATCGGAAATACTGCTGTACCGTAGATAGCAGCAGCAGTCACTACAACTCCACCTCCAATTAAAATACTGCGCCACATAATATGCCAAAATAATTCCAAAGTACCGATTGGCTTATACTTAATAACCTCTTCGGATTTAGCCTTAACAATTCTCCCAGTTTCCAAAGCACGTAATGCAACTTCAGCACTCGCAGCACGTTTATCTAAACTCGGCTCAATCAACCACCCCAACCACTCCACAAATTCCGGTGTCAAATCAGCAACTTCCTCAAATGCAATTCGCATATCTTCTTGAGGCAAATCCGCTGGTTGAATACCCGTAGCCAAGGTTATCAAAGTCGCTCCCAAACTATACAAATCGGAAGCCGCTGTTGCCGCACCACCAAATTGTTCCGGTGGCATATAACCGTAAGTTCCCACCACCGTAACGGTTTTACCACCTTTATTAGCCAAAGTTTGAACCGAACCAAAATCTACTAAATAAGGATGCTCCGCCAAAATAATATTGCTCGGTTTGATATCGCGATGAATTAAAGGCGGTTGACGACGATGTAAATATATCAGTATTTCTAACAGCGATTTAGCAATCTTTTTTATTTCTGATTCAGTAAACTTTCCTTTTGCTTGTAAAGCTTCCTCTAAAGATTCACCTTTTATATAGCTTTGTACCAGAGCATAAGTTTTACCACCATTCGTATTTAATTCAAAGTAATCAACGTAGCGCGGAATTGCTGGATGTTGTAAAGTTTGTAGAGTCTGAGCTTCCCTTTCAAACAATTTTAAATCTTCCCAAGAAAAATCATTACTAAAAGCCAGCAACTTGATAACTACCAATTCCTGAGAATCTATATCTCTAGCTAACAAAGTGCGTCTTCCCGCTTTCTTCGCTAACTGTCGCTCAACTTGATAACCTTTATTGATAATTGCTTGGGAAAAATCATTTTGTTTTTCTCTCATGTAGGCTATTCCCAGTTTTCAGCTATAACGACGTTTATAAATTAACTTTCCGACTAGCTACAACAGCGGAAACACAGATTCCAGTTAACAGTTATCAGTGAGCAGTTTACAGTAAACAGTTTGGAGCTAGAAATTATAAAAAAATTTGCAGTGGGAGCATATTGCTCCTTACTAAAAAATATTTCTCCCTATCTCTACATTTACCCTCTCCAAAAAAAAATTCCATAAACATAGTCATAATGACTTCGGATAAGCTATAATCAAATTCATAACGACTACGCTTAACGAGCAATACTAAAACAGTAATCTTGTCTGCGTACTATAAAAGAGAGGTTGCATAGTATGGATTTATCAAATTCCAACACCGCTAAAAACTTGG
>CAYMZW010000349.1:0-7374 GCA_964395005.1 uncultured Rivularia sp. | reverse complement strand
TTAGGAGTTAGGAGTTAGGAGTTAGGAGTTAGGAGTTAGGAGTTAGGAGTTAAGAATTTATTTCTACCTCATCTCCCAATCTCCCCATCTCCCCATCTCCCAATCTCCCCATCTCCCCCTGAGCCGCACCCTTGCGGGTGAACGGGTTCACCACTTTGCTCGTACTGCGGGATGACGACCCACGCAAGTGGCTTCACCATCTCTAGCTCATGGAAACTACCGTTGGTGAGTTTTGTAAATATGAAGCAGCCGCGATTACTTCTTGTCTTGCCCATTTATCGGCGGCTAAAATGTCTTCTAAATTAGGATTTGAATTATTTTGCGCTGAATGGCGATCGCAAACTTTTTCGATGCAGCGGGGAATATCTAAAAAGTGAATTTTCTCTTCTAAAAATAGGGCTACGGCTTGTTCGTTGGCGGCGTTTAACACTGCTGGCATTGAACCACCAGCTTTTCCGACGGCGTAAGCTAGATTCATGCAGGGGTATTTTTGATGATTGGGTTCCCGGAATGTCAAAGAGCCAGCTTTAACTAAATCTAAGCGTTCCCAATCGGTGTAAATACGTTCTGGATAAGATAAAGCATACAGCAGAGGTAGACGCATATCCGCCCAGCCCAATTGAGCTAAAACTGAGGTATCTTGCAGTTCAATCAGCGAATGAATGATGCTTTGAGGATGAATGACTATTTCAATATCGTCGTAATCTAATCCAAACAGGAAGTGCGCTTCGATTACTTCCAAACCTTTATTCATTAAAGTTGCCGAGTCTACTGTAATTTTACGTCCCATCGACCAATTAGGATGTTTCAAGGCATCAGCAACCGTAACTTCGGCTAATTTTGCTACATCCCAATCACGGAAAGCACCACCAGAGGCAGTAAGTATAATCTTGCGTAAACCTTTTTCGGGGATACCTTGCAGACATTGAAAAATAGCTGAATGCTCTGAATCTGCGGGTAATAATTTTACTTGATGTTTTTCAATTAACGGTAAAACTACTGGAGCGCCAGCAATTAAAGTTTCTTTATTAGCCAATGCAATATCTTTACCTGCTTCGATGGCAGCTATGGTAGGTAGCAATCCAGCACAACCGACAATACCAGTTACTACAGTTTCAGCTTCTCCATAGCGGGCAACTTCTATAACACCGGCTTCTCCCGATAGTAAAGTAGGTTGAGGAGCTAAATCTTTAATTGCTTCTTTAAGTTGCGTTAATTTAGTTTCATCGCAAATTGCCACTATACTTGGTTGAAACTGTCGAATCTGCGATGCTAGCAATTCTACGTTGCTCCCTGCCGCTAATCCGACAATTCTAAATTGTTCGGGGTTTTGAGCAACAATATCTAAAGTTTGAGTACCGATAGAACCAGTAGAACCAATTAGGGTAATAGCTTTCACAATTTTTATTAATTATTAACAGACAACTTTACTATAGATTGTCTGGGGATTGAAAAGTAGGGATGGGGAGATGGGAGAGGGGGAGACAAGGGGACAAGGGGACAAGGAGATGGGGAGATTGGGAGATGAGGAGAAAAAATTTTATTCTTAATTTTATAGTGCTATTGATAATTGCTAACTGTTAATTACTATTTACCATACATTTCCCATCTAGTATGACAAAACTTTGAATTTCAGCAACCTGACAATTAGCTACAACTTTTGATAAAGCTGGTACATTCCCTTGCTCTAAGCTTTGGAATATATCTTTGGTTATTTGGACTAATTTATCTTGGCTAAGATTACTTTTATAATATTGTCTGAGTAAAGGATTGTTTTCGATGTATTCAGGTGTAAAGGCTCCAGAATCTAACAGCCAGAAATCTATTTTATATTTTTGAATAAAAGTTTTTACGTCCCCTAAGTTTTCGCTATATTGAGCTTGAGTTAAATCTACGACTCGCTGACGGAATTGACTGTAATAACCAAAGTGATAGGGAATTGCATATTCTCTCCCTACTAAAATCGAACGTTGTGAAAATGTAGGTAACAAATTAACTTCTTCACTTGTTGAAGCAATAAGAATATCTTTTGGTTGTTGCTGAAAAAATTTATATAAAGCTGGGAAGTTACCCGTTTGATAAGCAGTATTAGGAAAATTTTGGATAAATAATGGATAATAAAATAGTAGTGTTAGCGAAATACAAGCTGTAAATAATAAAGCAAATAATTTAATAAAATAATTACGAAATATGTTTTGTTTATAATTAATAGAAAAAATAGCTTCTAAAATAGCTGTTAAAGTCATAGCCGCTGATATACATAAAACAATTCGTAAATTATGTTCCATGTAGCGGCTGGGAAGATGAAGTCTAAATAGAAAAACATGAGCAGCCACGAACATTCCTATAGCTGCTAATAACATTTGAGGCAATATCGCTATCTGTTTAGTTACCTTTCCCAGCAAAGAAAACCGGGAACGAAACCACATTAAAAGAGGTAACAGTAAACCAAAATAATAAGTTGCGGGAACAAATAAATTCTTTGGAAGCATTCCGCTACGCCCGCTCAAAAAGTAGTCAAACAGATTATCTTTAAAAAAAGAGCTTCTTCCTTTGGGAAAAAATTCGGGTAATTGCTTGGCTTGAGCAACAGTAATTATTGGTGCGTAATCAGATGTTTTTAAAGCATAAGGTAACAATACTAAAAAAGCCACTCCCAAGCCAGCAGCACAGAAAATATAATCATGCTTTTGTTGTGAAAAACGAATTCTATTAGAAAAATCCCACAATCGTATAACTAAAATACCCGCGCAGATAAATACATATTGAGGATAGAAAAATCCTAAAAGTACAATTGTAACTAAGCAAGGGAATAAAGATTTACGGCACAAATAAAATAAAAAAGCTAAAAATAAAGGATATATAAATGCTCTCGGTGTAGCAGAAATTAAATCATCCTTCCTCCAAATATTTTGATTAAACATTAAAGTTGCCATAAATGCGGTAATTGGCAACGGTATGATTTGCAAACAAAAAGCAAAGCAATAGCCGCTAGCAATTAATCCTAATACCAATGGCAATAATTTATTTAAAAGTAATGGATTTATGCCTAATACTGCAAACCCTCGATATAAATTGGAGTATCCCGCAGGAGCTACCGATTGAAAATAATCGGCAATTAAATTGTCGGGAAATAAATCTGGATCGATAAATCTTAACATCCAAAATACGTGTTGTCGTGCATCATCCTGTACGACGTATTCACTTACGAAAGCTTGTTGCAATGCCAAAATTGCATAACCAGCAGCAAATATCAGACTTAAGCTAAACCAGAAAAGTACTTGTTTTTGAGATATTTTTGTATTTTGAGCCAGCAAGCTCTTACTTAAGGTTTTTAGTAACATAGTCAGAAGTTAGAGGATGTTTTATAAGTATCCGGCGGTTAAAACCGCTACTACAAGGGCTAAGTCCACCTGCGTGGACTAATTTTGAACCCACCTGCGTGGGTTTTGCTTGTGTAGTAGCGGTTTCAACCGCCAGGTAAAGTATATAATTAGACTTTAGAATCCTCTTATAAATTTAAATTATCTTTTCACTTTCCATAAAAAAGGCTCAATTTCATCAATATTATATTGAGCTTTGTATTTTGCAATTAATTCATCAGAGGAACGATAAATAAATATGTCATTAAAAGAATCTGGTATCTGGGGAATATTCGCCGAAGATATCAACTGAAGATGAACATTTTCTTCTAAAACATGAGTTAATCCAAGTAAATTATGAGGTGGAATGTCGCTAATCACCAAAGGATTTTCGGACTGATTTATAATACTAACGACTTCAGCAGTATGGCGAATTTTGAAAGCACCTTTATTCCACCACATTGAAAATTGAGAGCTAACTGCACTGGATAAAATACCTCCTACAATCAAAATAGCAAGAATACTACGCCATTTATTAAATCCTTTTTTATCATCATATTTTTGCCTTAACTTTGTAGCTAGTAAATATGAAACAGCTACTTGAATTCCTAATAAACAAGGCGTTGCATAGCGAACTATCGTAGAACGACGACCTGATATGATAATATCTGGAGCTATTAAAGCTGTTCCAATTACTCCAATTAAAGTAATAACAAATAGTCCAGCTTTTGGCGCAGTTTTGTATAGATAATATAATGCATATAGAGCTAAAAATAAACTCAGATAAGTAAGCGGATTAAACAGACTACGACCTTGATTAAAATCTATGAAAATCCGGCTAATATTTAGCCCCCATAATACAGGCAAAAATCCTTTGGCAATTCTATTAACGTGGTGTGTATTATATATAAGGTTAGAAAAATTAGCGATAACAATTAACAACCAAGGAACAAAAAGTAATATTCCCAAACAACTGGAAAATATATAATTTTTAAAAGCTTTATTTAATCGAAAACTTTCACTAACTAAAACGTATATACCATGTCCGAAAAATACAAACGCAGAAAAAGGATGAGTGTAAAGCCCGAATGATACAGTAGTAGCGTAGGTAATCCAAGGAAGTATTGTTTTCTTTCTAATTGCCCAAAGTAGTGCCGCACAAGAAACTAAAATACTAACAATCCATAAGCTATATTCTCGTGCTTCTTGAGCATATAAAACATGAAAAGGTGAAATAGCTATTAAACAAACTGCTACCCAAGAAACTAATTTTGAATCAAATAATTCCTGAGTTAACCAGTACATAGCAGGAAATGCCAGCAAGCTAATTAAAGCAGATAATAATCTAATATTAAATATGGAATTACCAGTGGCTTGCAACCAAAAACGCGCCATCAAATAATAAAGAGGGGAATGTTCTGGATGATAGGCTAAAGCTTTAATGCTGTCGTTAAGATTTTTTTTATCGTTAGGATACTGATAATTTTCCAGGAAGTTTTCAATACTAATAACTTCTCCGTTATAGACTTCATTTGTTAATTCTTGACTTACATATCCAGAAATTCGTACAGAAGTCATTGTTTCATCGAACCAGTAAGTTTTTTGCTCTAGGTTATAAAACCGAAAAAATATGCCGATGGCGATGATGATTGCAATAAATTTAGCAACATTGAGTTTACGTTGCGATTTAATTGGTTTATTTACAATAGATATATCAGTCATTGAACAGTTTTTTGATTCCCTTAATTGCTTAATTTATTGTCGTCACTTAAATGTAAATTCCAGTTTTCCTCTGTTCCTTATTCCCTCCTACCTCCTTCAAAGTATTGAATTAACATAAGCTGTCACGCATTTAATTTGTATTTTTCTCGCGGGCAAGATGCCCGCACTACAGAATGTTGGCATTTTTGGATTATATAATGCCCGCTGCACATCAGCTTAACAAGCACGCGATAACAAAATTTGGCTGTGAAAACCTAGGATAAATCGTATAAATAAACAAATGCACCATAACTTTTAAAGTAATCGATTTGCTTGCCTATTTTATCCAGATAAGACTTCATCATTGTATTTTCAGCACCTACATGGGAGTGAGAAAAAATCAACCATACTCGTTTATTTCTACGAAGCTTATCTAAATCATTTTCATATCTTTTGCGTTCTTTCTCCGAAAAATTTCTGCCGTCATATTCATCTAAATCATCTACCCCAATAACATAATCTCCTTCTTGATAACCATATTTATCTGCATAATACAAAAATTGATACTGTCCTCTTTGAAAAACATATACAATATCTGAAGGTTGCTCGTTAGATTTTACATAGTTAAGTACTTGCTTAATTTCTTCATTCTGAATTGGATTTATTAAAAGGTTACCAGCTTTGGTTACTGGTTGAAAAAGTAACGATATTAAAAGTATAATTCCCGCAATAACTGCGGGTTTAGAACGGGTTTTTATAATTAGGCTATGTACTCCTTCCGCAATTAATAAAATAAAAAACGGAATCAGAAATAAAATTAAACGACCGCGAAATGGATACTTTTGTAAATAAGCAGCGAAAAACGTCATAATTAATGGAGAAAGTAAAATTAAAAGTTTTTCTTTTTGGCGATAGAATAATGATATACAGCCAATTACAAAGGCAATAATGGCAACTCCATCCATTATTCCCCTAAAATCTAATGGCAAATAGAAAAATTTACCAAAGGCATCAAATAACCAAATAATATCAAAAGCCGAGTCAGGAAAAGCGTCTTGCCAAGATGTCATTAAATCTTGATTTTTATTTAAACTTTGTACCGAAACAATATAAAAGAGTGCAAAGCTGATTAACCAGGTTGAGTATATTATTAAAACTTTAGATAATCTGAAGTTTTTACTTTTAAAAAAATTAATGAGTAAATAACTAGCTCCAAAACCAGTTAAAGCAAAAATAGCTGGATGAGAAAACCAGATATTTAATGCTCCTAAAACAGAGAATAATATTGTTCTATTAACGCTCAACCTTTTTCTAAAAATCTCTGTTACCAGTAAGCAGCAAAATAATGTAACAGCGACATCGCTTGAATATTGTTTTAATTCAGTTGCATAATATACTAAATAGTACAGGCTGGCAAAAAAGGCTAATGCGATGGGAACCGCATATCCGCGAAGAAATATTTTTGCTAATTGATAGAAAAGCAATAAAGAAATGATTCCTGATAATAAAGGAAATAATCTTAAAGCATACTCATTATTTCCAAAGATTTGGATTGCTAGTTTTTCAACTATCAAAAATCCAAACGGCGCTCCTTGATCGTAATCTAAAGGTTGTAATAACTCTAAATAAGAACGATTGACAATATTCAATGCTAAAACAGCTTCATCAGCCCATAAAGAGCGATTGTATAAATATTGAATGAGTCTGACTGCAATGCCAAAACAAATAATTACCCAAGACAGTTTTTGAGGAGAAAATAAGTTTTTATATTTTTGATTAGCTTTACTGTTTTGATTTGAATCAATAAATAAATTCTGCTGCATACTTTTAGTTTTTATATGAAACTAATTAAATAATTATCCTATCCCCCAATTACCAATGCCCAATGCCCAATCCCCAATGCCCAATCCCCAATGCCCAATGCCCAATTCCCTTTTAATTCTGACGGCGCATTTGTTTAATCGTAGTTAAATATTTACCTAAAAAAGGAAGTCCCCCCAAAGCTGGTAATAGATATCGGGAAGTACAAAGTAAGCCCAAAGCCGCAGCGGTAGGAGCATTTAAATATGGTTTATAAAAAGCAATTAAAGCAGCGTCTCTCGTACCAACTCCGGCAAAAGTTAATGGTAGTAAACCTGCTAATATCGATAAAGGTGCTAATGCTAAATGTGCTAAGAAAGGAACCGTTTGCTTCAAAGCAAGAGTAAAAAACCATATTTGTAAAAGATGTCCGAACCAAATGACAACTGAAGTTAAAGTAATTTTTAAAAGATGCCGTTTGTCTCTCCAAAAATATTTATGCATTTCGCTC
>CAYMZW010000348.1:0-7383 GCA_964395005.1 uncultured Rivularia sp. | reverse complement strand
TTATTTCAATCCTACATCTACGTGTTTTCTCACGTTCAAATTCGGATTGCTATATGATTCTACTGAATATCGTATAGGTGCTGAATAATAAATTCAATACAAGCATTTCTTATAAATCTTTGAATTCAGTGTCAATCGATTATTTGAACTGATAAGCAAGATTTTAGTTATAATAATTTCGCTAAAAAATAATTTTTTCAGTTTTTATTTAAATTTAAAGCAAGTAATAATTTTATCTTTTTATTTACACAATGAGTGATAATACCGAACTGATTATTTTTTTTTAGGGATTAAAAATACTAATGTAAACTGTTATTTATCTACTTAATTCTGGTTGCAGAACTATTGATGAGCGATCGCCTTTATATATATGATTTTTTTTTATATCGATAGAATTAATAGTAAGGCTTGTAGATTGAAAATGTAGGGAGTATTTCATCATGAGTAAATCAATTTTGCTAATTGGCTGCAACGGTCAAATCGGTACTCAATTAAGAAAAACTCTTCAACCCTACACTAATCTAATAGCTGTAGCACGCCCGGTAGTAGAACTTGCTCAACCAGAAACCCTGCGGGACTTAATTAAGCACAATCAACCAGAAATTATTATTAATGCTGCTGCTTATACTTCCGTAGATAAAGCCCAAAGCGAACCTGAACTAGCAAACACAGTTAATGCTATAGCCTCGAAAGTTCTAGCCCAAGAAGCAGAAAAATTACGAGCTTTATTGGTTCATATTTCTACTGATTATGTTTTTGATGGTAAAAGCAGTAGCCCCTATCAGGAAAATGATTCAACTAACCCTTTAAGCGTTTACGGTAAAACTAAGTTGGCAGGAGAAGAAGCTATTCGCTCAAATTGTCGCAACCACATAATTTTGCGTACAGCTTGGGTTTATGGTACGGCAGGTAAAAGTAACTTTGTCAAAACAATGTTGCGACTAGGAGCAGAAAAACAAGAACTCAAAATAGTCGCCGATCAAATTGGTAGCCCCACCAGAGCAAAAGATATAGCGCAAACTATAAGCTTATTAATTTCCAAAAATCCTTGGGAATGCGGCACTTACCACTACACCAACAGCGGCGTAGCTAGTTGGTACGATTTTGCTATTGCCATTTTTGAAGAAGCGAGATTATTAAACTTTCCCTTAAAAATTGAGCGCGTCATTCCTATTTCGACTTCCGAATACCCAACTGCTGCCACTCGCCCTAGCTATTCAGTTCTTAATTGTGCCAAAATATCGGGCAAGCTCGAATTCCCTCCACCTCACTGGCGACAAAGCCTTAGAGAAATGCTTCAAGAGTTTCGAGAATTAAGTGAATTGTAAAGTTTTATCTAAGTTGATTGTCAATGCCCGATGCCCTATGCCCTATCCCCAAAATACATGAAAGCATTAATTCTCTCTGGCGGTAAAGGTACCCGACTGCGCCCCCTTACCTACACCGGAGCCAAACAACTTGTACCCGTTGCGAACAAACCTATTTTATGGTATGGCATCGAAGAAATGGTAGCAGCCGGTATTACTGATATTGGTATCATTATCTCACCAGAAACTGGAGAAGAAGTTAAAACTAAAACTGGAAATGGGGATAAATTCGGAGCCAGTATCACCTATATTTTACAAGAGCAACCAGATGGACTTGCTCATGCGGTAAAAATTGCTCAACCTTTCTTAGAAGATTCGCCTTTTGTAATGTACTTAGGTGATAATTTAATTCAACAAGGTGACTTGAGTTATTTTCTCAAACAATTTCAGCAGCAACACCACGATGCATTAATATTATTGCGTGCCGTTGATAATCCTAGCGCCTTTGGGGTTGCTAAAGTTGATGAAAGTGGCAAAGTTTTAGAATTAATTGAAAAACCAAAAATACCTCCTTCAAATTTGGCTTTGGTAGGGGTTTACTTCTTTTCTCAAATTATTCACCAAGCAATTACTTGTATTAAACCTTCTGCAAGGGGTGAATTAGAAATTACCGATGCTATTCAACATTTGATTACTCAGAAAAAGCAGGTATTAGCCTGCAAACTAGAGGGTTGGTGGCTAGATACTGGAAAAAAAGACGATTTATTAGAAGCTAATCGTTTAATTCTTGATACCAGCCTACAAACATCGATTGAGGGAATTGTCGATAGTCAAAGTCAAGTAATTGGCAGAGTAGAAATTGGCTCCGGTTCAAAAGTTATTAACTGTACAATTCGCGGCCCGGTTATTATTGGCGATAATTGTCATTTAGAAAACTGTTTTATTGGCCCTTATACTAGCGTTGCTAACGAATCAACTTTAGTAGATACAGAGTTGGAACACAGCGTTGTTCTTCAAGGTGCTAAAATTTCCGGAATTTCTCAACGAATTATTGATAGTTTAATAGGGCAAAGAGCGCAAGTAACCCTAGAGCCTCGTCGTCCAAAAGCTTTGCGATTTATGATTGGTGATGATTGTCAAATTGAATTGATTTAAAAAAATTGACACATTTAGATCCCCCCAACCCCCCTTTTTAAGGGGGGCTTTGCGTAAATATTGACTTTTAATTTCAGATAGTTATACAGCTAAAAACAGTAGGTGTCAGAAACCCGGTTTTTAAAATCTATTAGGTATTATTTTTCCCTATTCCCTAATCCCTACTCCCTACTCCCTATTCCCTATTCCCTACTCCCTATTCCCTATTCCCTACTCCCTACTCCCTATTCCCTATTCCCTACTCCCTACTCCCTACTCCCTTCACATACTAAATGCCTAAGAGCCAAAATTTTTTTATCACTTAATAACTGTAATTTTCACCACAAAAAAACTAAAAAGCTCATGATAGCTTTTCTACATGAGATTTCAATTAGCATCTAATAAACTTGCAAAAAATATATTTGTTTTTTGGTATTAATTGCAAGTTAAGTTTAGCTCATTAATTAATATTTTTCATCAATAGTCAAACCTTGAAGTCGTTATCTAATTAGGAAACTTTGTGGAAATTAGCATCTATTTTTTAGATGTTCGGAGTTTCCTATCAAATTTAGATAGGTTTGTCTTAACTTCAATGATTTATTTTCTAATAGTTAACTATTACTCTACAAGTCTTGTCTGTAAACTAATTAATTCTATTCCAACAGGTTTAAATGTTGAATACAAAATAGTTATAGTTAACAATTCCCTAGAAGACTATTCTATTAAAGAACTTAGTAGTGAGTCAGTTATTATCCTAAATAATCAAAATAATTTGGGTTTCGGCGGTGGTTGTAATCGAGGGCTGCAATGGATTTATAAAAGAGATAGCTATGCTACTGTTTGGATAATAAACCCAGATACTTATTTTGAAGAAATTTCCTTAGAAAAAGTTAAACAATTTTTTTACTTACATCCTGAAGTTTCTATTCTTGGTACTATCATTCATACACCTACTGGAAAAATTTGGTTTGCAGGTGGTAGCTTTTTATCTAAAAATGGTTCTATATCAACACCAAATTTATTAACAAATACAAATCTGGATTATGTTGTTTGCGATTGGGTTTCTGGCTGTAGCCTAATAGTTAACCTACGTAATTTTTATGATTGTCCGCAATTTGACGATGCTTATTTTCTTTATTACGAAGATTTTGATTTTTGTAGACGCTACGCTAGCCAAGGATATTTAATTGCGGTAACTAAGGACTTTGGAGTATTACATCAGCCTTCATCAATTACCAATAGATATGTTTCTATGAAAATGAAACATAGTACATATAGTTATTTACTAACTTTGGAAAGATATACCAATGATTTAATTTTTACAATTAGATTACTAAAACTTTCTCTTAATACTCTATTTTTAATTTTTATTCGACCTAAAGTAGCATTTGGTAAATTTGTGGGTTTATTAATGTATAGTCGGCAAGTTATTAAAAGAAGTCAAATCAATTCATTATAGAACTTACGAAAGCCCCCCTTAAAAAGGGGGGTTGGGGGGATCTAGAATGTCTGGAACACTATATTTTTCATTATCGCTGCGTAAGTTCTACATTAGATTAATAACTATAGTTAAACTAAATTAACGAGAATGGTGCAAGATATCAGTTACTAAAGACTATCAGCTCTATCGCACTTGTAACCAGCGTATTGTAGCTATAAAATTTCAAAGCGTTAGTTGTTAGTTTTAAAATTCCTAACTCCTAGCTGTAGAGACGTAGCAGTGCTACGTCTCTACATTCCTAACTTCTAACTCCTAACTCCGTGAGCTAACTTTACTGAGTTCCTACTGCACCAGAGTAAACTGTACCCCGCTGTATATCCATAGTCAAAATAGCTCCGTCTCTAATCATGTGAGTTGCATTTTTAACTCCTACAATTACGGGTACCCCAAGACGCAATCCGATTACGGCAGCATGAGAAGTAAGACTTTCTTCCTCAGTGATAATACCGCTGGATTTACGAATTGCTTCGACAAAATCAGCACTTGTAGTTGGGGCTACTAAAATCTCTCCTGGATTAAAATTATTTAAGTCTATGCCGCTATTAGCTACCCGTGCGCGACCGCTGACAGAACCTTGTCCTAATCCTATTCCTTGCCCAAGCACGGCAGTTACAACTTCAACTTTAATCAAATCGGTAGAACCGGAAATTCCTTGAAGAGTACCCGCACTCATGACAACTAAATCGCCTTCGTTTAATAAATTTTTCTCTTGAGCGACGTTGATAGCTGCTTGGAAGGTTTGACCAGTTGAAGGTAGTTCTAAAACTAATAATGGTTTAACTCCCCATACTAATTGCAGTTGTCTGGCTACATTTACATGAGGTGTAATTGCCAAAATCGGAGTACGAGGACGGAATTTAGACACGTTACGGGCAGTAGCACCAGTCTGAGTCAACGTCATAATCGCAGCAGCTTCAAGCTGTTGGGAAATTTGCCCTACTGCTTGAGAAATAGCATTAGGAATCGAACGTCTGGGATCTGGTAACTGATTGGTATTTTTGCTGGGGACATCTTCTTTTTCAATGCGCTCGGCAATACGGGCCATTGTGGCTACTGCTTCTACCGGGTATTTACCGACTGCCGTTTCGTTAGAAAGCATCACAGCATCCGTACCATCGAGGATTGCATTGGCTACATCCGATACTTCCGCCCGAGTCGGACGAGGATTGCTCACCATGCTATCTAGCATTTGGGTAGCCGTAATAATGGGAATACCTAAACGGTTTGCAGTGGCGATTAAACGCTTTTGCAGGACAGGGACATCTTCTGCTGGAAGTTCTACACCTAAATCCCCTCTAGCGACCATTACACCATCGCACAAAGCCAAAACAGCTTCCATTTGTTCAATAGCTTCATGCTTTTCAATTTTGGCTATTACTGGTACTTGTTTTCCCGCGCTAGAAATTAATTCCTTAATTTCCATTACATCTTGTGGATTGCGGACGAAAGAAAGTGCTACCCAATCAACACCTTGATCTAAACCAAATACTAAATCCTCGCGGTCTTTATCGGTTAATGCCTTGATAGATAAATAAACGCCGGGGAAATTTACACCCTTATTGTTAGAAAGCTTACCTTCGACGGTAACGCTACAATGCAAATCGCCTTTTTCTTTATCTACCTCTACAACCTGCATTTCCACTTTCCCATCATCGAGAAGAATATTCGCGCCAACGGGAACTTCTTGAGCTAAATGCTCGTAGGTAATGCAGCTAATTTCTTGAGTACCAACAACCGGACGATTAGTCAAAGTGAAGCGATCGCCCTTGGCTACGACTATCGATCCATTTTCAAATTTACCCAAGCGAATTTTGGGACCCTGCAAATCTTGCAGAATCGCCACAGGTTTATTTAATTCAAATGCTGTTTGCCGAATCAACCGAATATTACGCTGATGGTCGGCATGACTTCCATGTGAAAAATTGAGGCGCAGCGTTGTTGCACCTGCTTCAATGAGAGCCTTTAGGACTTCAGGGCTGCTCGTAGCAGGTCCAATCGTAGCGACAATTTTTGTCCGGCGTACTGAATCTCTTAATTCCATAGGGGGCTGCTGTATAGCGCTTCTAGCTAGGGAATAATCCTAGATGAAACTGGAACTTTTGTCTGTGGCTAGAAACGCAATAAATCAGAAATTAAAATAAATTAAAATTCTTAAACTATAAAATCTTCTCACAATATCTCTCCACTTGGATATTTTTATTACACATTGCTAGCAATCGGTAACTGTTAACTTGTAAAACACAGCGTTTATTAAGAGTCACTGACAACTTCTAACTGGTAACTGTTGGCTGTTGACTGATGCCCGATAAATGCAAAAATATAAATAAATGTTGATTCACAAAACTTTATTGTTTCTCAGTCTGTGTCGTATACTCGCAAATATTTGGAAAATAAGGAGTTAACAATGCTGATGTCGGAGGCAAAATCGCCACTGACACTCCCCCCCAAGGAACTTTTGTCCCCACCCGGTGGTTTTAATCCTACCGTGCAATTGTTTTTAGCAGCTATTGGGATTGTAATTCTATCTGTACTTGGTTATTGGGTTTGGCAATGGCCGCAATGGATATGCTTCTTGATGAACGTTATTGCCTTACATATGTCAGGTACGGTAATTCATGATGCTTGCCACCAGTCTGCTCATCGCAATCGGACAATTAACGCTCTGATGGGACATGGTAGTGCCTTGATGCTTGTTTTCGCATTTCCAGTATTTACGCGAGTGCATTTACAGCATCATGCAAATGTTAATGACCCAGAAAATGACCCAGATCATTATGTTTCGACAGGTGGCCCCTTATGGTTAATTGCAGTTCGCTTTTTCTACCATGAGATATTCTTCTTTAAACGCCGTTTATGGCGCAAAAATGAACTTCTCGAATGGTTTATTAGTCGCCTTATAGTCATAGCTATTGTAATTGTTTCAGTGCAATTTAATTTTCTGGGGTACATTCTCAATTTTTGGTTTGTACCGTCAGGTATCGTAGGTTTGGCACTAGGCTTATTTTTCGACTATTTGCCCCATCGTCCCTTTGTGGAACGCAACCGCTGGAAAAATGCTCGGGTTTACGCAAGCCCGATTCTTAACGTCTTAATCTTGGGTCAAAATTATCATCTAATTCATCATTTATGGCCTTCAGTAGCTTGGTATAATTATCAACCTACATACCATTTAATGAAGCCGCTTTTAGATGAAAAAGAATGCCATCAATCATTAGGTTTGCTTAAAAAGAAAGACTTTCTCGAATTTATGTATGACCTAGTTTTAGGAATTCGTTTTCACCCGAAAAAAGAATAGAAAAGGGAGATAGGGAGATAGGGAGATAGGGAGATATGGGGATAGGGAGATATGGGGATAGGGAGATAGGGAGATAGGGAGATAGGGGGATAAACTCCTAACTCCTAACTCCTAACTCCTAACTCCTAACTCCTAACTCCTAACTC
>CAYMZW010000347.1:0-7403 GCA_964395005.1 uncultured Rivularia sp. | reverse complement strand
GCACTTTACTGGGGAAAAGGAGACATCACCCGCACTACCGATTTTCTTACCCGTGCGCTTGCTATTGAGGAAAAAAACTTACATCTGATTTATGCTGTGGGTTCGGAACAAAGTAAACAAAAATACGCACAAACCTTTATCGGAAGAACTGATGCTGTTGTTACCCTAGCGCTACAACAATCAACCAAAAACCCCACCCTTGCCAAATTAGCTTTAACTACCGTACTCCGTCGCAAAGGAAGAGTCTTAGATGCAATGACTGACACGGTACAAACATTACGCAGCCAATTAGCAGATAATCCAGAAACTAAGAAATTATTTGATGATTGGTTGGATGTACGGCGACGTTTAGCAAATCTAATATATGGCGGACAAGGTAAGCAGAAATTTGAAATTTATCGTAAGCAAATCAAACAATTACAGGCAGAAAAAGAAAAATTAGAAGAACAAGTTAGCGTTAGAAGTGCAGAGTTTCGCAAAGAAATTACACCCGTGGAATTAGCTGATATCCAAACGAAAATTCCCACAGATGCAGCAATGGTAGAGATTGTTCAATACCAACCATTTAATCCCAAAGCGAAAAATAATGAGAAACAATGGGATAAACCACATTATGCTGCCGTAGTGTTACGTAATACTGGGGAACCTTCTTGGGTTGATTTGGGTGATGCTGCAACTATCGATCAATCGGTTGCTAGTTTCCGTCGGATGTTAGCATTTGCTCCAGCTACCTCAACGAATTCCAAAGAAGACAGGGGACTTGATGTCACACCAATTGAGGGAAAACGTAAAATTCAACTTGAAGAACTTGCACGCACTTTAGATAAGCAAGTCATGGCTCCGATTCGTCCGTTGTTGGGAGATGCGCGTCATTTATTATTGTCACCCGATGGACAATTAAACTTAATACCTTTTGAAGCTCTCAAAGACGAACAAAATAAATATTTAGTTGAAAAATACGCTTTTTCCTACCTTACAACTGGCAGGGATTTATTACGTTTAGAAACCACAGCCAAACAACTTACCAACCCTGTAGTTTTTGCGGACATCAACTACCAACAACAAGAAACAGTTGTCGCAGCAAATCGTGGTTCAGAAAGTAGACGCTCCACAGACTTTGCTAATTTGAAATTTGGCTCTCTTGCAGCAACTTCAGAAGAAGGTGAACAAATCAAAAAAATCTTCCCAGATACAAACATAATTACAGGAACAAAAGCTACAGAATCAGCAATTAAACAATTAAAAACACCCAGCATTCTACATCTAGCAACCCACGGCTTCTTCCTCCCTGATGAAGAAATAAAACCAACTTCACCAGCGATAAATCAATTAAATAATCAACTCAATCAACCACAATATGTAAACTTAGAAAATCCATTATTACGTTCCGGTTTAGCATTAGCAGGATTCAACAATCGTCAAAACAAACAAAGTAATAACAATACCGAAGATGGAGTACTTACGGCTTTAGAAGTTGCCGGATTGAACTTACGAGGTACGGAATTAGTCGTATTATCCGCTTGTGAAACCGGGGTAGGTGACGTAAAAACAGGTGATGGTGTTTACGGTTTGCGTCGTGCTTTGGTAATTGCAGGTTCTCAAACTCAGTTATTAAGTTTGTGGAAAGTTGCTGATGATGGAACGAAAGATTTAATGGTGGAATATTATCAGAAAATTAAAGCTGGGAAAGGAAGACATGAAGCATTAAGAGAAGTGCAGTTAGAGTTTTTAAATAGTAATACTGAATATCAGCATCCTTATTTTTGGGCGAGTTTTATTCCTTCTGGAAATTGGAAGAGAATGGGTAATAGATAATTATTAAAAGTTTGTAGTTGCGCTTTAGCGCATCCGGATTTCACATAAGCTAAAGCGCTACTACCAAACAAACGCAATACTCATTATCGTAATTTTGGCTTGACTAACATACCCGGAACAATACGATGAGTTCCATTAGCAATAACTCGATCGCCGGGGAGCAAGGTACCGCGAACTAAAACGCGATCGCCGACATTGTGTATAATTTCGACATCTTTTCTTTCTACCCGAAAATATTCTGATTTTTCTGCTTCACCCAAAACGTAACAAGAGAATAAACCGCGTACTCCTTTTACTAAAGCTGTTGTGGGTAGCCAGTATCCTGTATCAGAAACTGTTTCATTCATCTGTAATCTGACAATTTGTCCCGAAGTTACTTTTCCTATGGCTTCAGAATTCAAATTTAACACTACCGTAGCAGTAAGAGTACTGGGATCTAATTCTGGTAATTTTGATATAACTCTAGCGCTATAGTTTTTTTCTCCAATCTCTACTGGTAAGGTTTTACCAGATTTAAGTTTATTAGCAACAGCTACCGGAACACCAACATGAGCTTCTAATATTCCATTTTCTACCAAACGGAATACAGGATTACCCATAGGGATTACAGCACCTTCATCAACTAAATTCGCTGCAATTGTTCCGGTGAAGGGAGCTTTAAGAACGCTTTTTTCTAATTCAATTTCTAAGGAAGCAATTTTGGCATCAAGTTGTTCGATAGATGCTTTTTGAGCTTCGATTTTTTCTGGGCGGGTTCCGGCTAGTAGTTCATTTAATTTGCTTTGAGATTCTTCAAGATTCGCTTGTTTACTATTTAATGAAGAAGTGGTTTCATCAAATTGTTCTTGAGAAATAGCTCCTTGTTGATAAAGATTTTTTCGTCGTTGATTTTTTATCCGAGCAAGTTGGAGTTGAGATTTTAACTTATTAACATTAGCTTTTGCTGCTGCAATAGTTTGAGAGCGGGCACCAGCTTGTAATTCTTTTAATTGTGCAACAAGTTGAGCGCGTTGAGCAAGTAATTCTCGTTGTTGAGCTTTCAAAGTTTTGGTATCTAAAAAAGCTAATATTTTACCAGCTTTAACTTTATCTCCTTCATCAACGGCAATTGTTTCTAATTTTCCCGAGCGTTCAAAACCTACATGACTAGTACGACGGGGAACTACTGTTCCGTTGTAGAAACGTTTAACTGAATACGAATTAACCGGCTGTACCTGTTGTGTTTGTACGGTAAGAATCTGTTTTTGTTCGGTAATTATTGTATTTGATTCTTTTCCTTGTTCGGCTCTAAGTGAAGAAATATTTTTTAGTAAATTAGCACCGGGGGGAGTAAATAGAAAAATTAATAAGCTTATTGGTAAAATTAGAGCTAAAGGCTTTTTAAATCTATTATTAGTAAATTTTTGATCTTGTTCAACTTCCTTAGTATTTACTTCTGTAACTTCTATATCTTCTTGAGAGTGAGTGATATTAGTTTTATTGTTATTAGAAGTAGATACTTGATTACCCTTTAATTTATCATCCATTTCAATCACTTTTCTCCTGAAGAATAGGTCATATTATTAATATCAATAAGGTAATACTTTAACTTAGAGGATGTTTGAAAAGTATAGTTTTTAGCCCAGCTTTCGGATTATCCCCCCTTCCCTCCTTAAAAAAGGGGGGTTAAAGTCCCCCTTAAAAAAGGGTGATTTAGGGGGATCTTAAAAGCTCTCTGCGGTTTTTATATCATTCTTTAACTTACTTGATAAACGAAAACGCACCATCAATAAATAAGCACAAGGAACAAATAATAAAGCAAGTATCGTCGCACCAATAACTCCACCAGCAATACAAATCGCAAGAGGAGGCCAAAATTCTCCACCATCAATAAGTAAAGGAATAAAACCTACTACGGTAGTGATTGTGGTGGTAAGAATATGACGAGTGGAACGAACTACAACTTCACGTATCGCTTTAATATTGCCAGCGCTTGCTTGAGAGTCTGCTTGTAGAGCGGCAAGAATAACAATAGAATCATTAATCGCAACGCCGATAAGACCAATAGTACCTAAAATTGCCATAAAACCCAGTGGATAACCGAATATCCATAGAGAAAACAATCCCAGCCCTATAGAACAAATAGCAACTAAAACTATAATTAATGCCGACCTAAATGAAGAAAAAGATAATACTAAAGTAGCTACCATTACTACTAATATAATGCTTACAGTTGAGATTAAATCGCCTACCGCTTCATTACGTTTAGCAGATTCACCACCAAATTCCATTTGATAACCTTCTGGTAGTTGAAAATTGCTATTTTGCAGTTGCTGTTTAAATTCAGTTAATACTTTTGAAGGTAGAATTCCAGCAGTAACAAAACCCTGAATGCTATTAACTCTTTTACCATCTCGTCGAGTAATTGTAGCGATTTCGGGAAGCAATTTAATTTTACTAACTGTAGATAAAGGAATAGTTTTGTTCTTGTTGTTATTTTTATCTTTATCTATATTAGTTGGAAGTAAATTTAAAGAGGCAATTTGGTCTAAATTAGCTCGATTTTGGTTGGATAAACGTACTCGTATTGATAACTCTTCGCTATCTTCTAAAACCGAACCTCCTGCAATTCCTTCTAAATTAGCATTGAGTTGTCGAGCAATTTTTGTATTATTAAGTCCTGTTAATCGTGCTTTTTCTTCATCTAAATTCAAACCTAATTTAGGTAAAGCTTCTCCTAAACTAGTTCTGGTATGAGTAACATTGGTAATTTCAGCTAATATTTTCCGAGCTTGTTGTCCTAAGTTTTCTAATATACTTAAATTTGGGCCGTAAATACGTAATTCAATCGGCGCATCAACTAATTCACCTTGTTCTAACTGTCTAACTAAAATTCTAACTGAAGGAAAAGTTCTGTCTAATTCTTTTTGTAGAATCCTTACTTGCTGACGAGTATCTTCTGCCGATTTAACCTCAACTAAAGCTTGAGCATAATTTGGTAAATTTTTTCGCGATTGCTGCATATTGTAGTAGAAAGAAGGCGCATTTCTTCCAAAAAACCAATGCGAGTTAGTTACTTTTGGATGATTGAAAAGAATATCTCTTACCTGTAGTGCTACGGATTTAGTTTCTTTTAAAGAAGCGGAAGCTGGTAATTCTAACTCAATATAAAATTGATCTCTTTCTGCTGTCGGAAAAAATTGTTCTGGAAGATTCCCAGCTACTAAAAAACCAGTTATTGGTAAAATTAAAGCGAGGATTACACCTAATACTGGTTTCGTCAAAATAGAATTTAAATAGCGTTGATAAATTCTCGTTAATTTTGGTTGATAAAACCCTGTATTCCACCATTTTCTTTGCTTAATATTAACCATATTCGCTAGGTCACTTCGATTGAACATTAAACCATTTATGGCTGGTACTATTGTTAATGAAAGCAACAGAGAACAAAATAGCGATAGAGTCACGCAAATAGCTACAGATTTGAGAAATTCGCCTGTTTTTCCTGGAAGCAAGATGATAGGAGAAAACGTCAGAACAGTTGTTAAAGTTGATGCGAGTAGGGGAACAGCTAAGTAACGAACGCTTTTGGAAATCGCTTGAATCGGCTTCTTACCCGCTTTGAGCAAAATCTGCATTTCATCAACCACAACAATCGCATTATCAATCAACAAACCTAAAGCTATAATTAATCCGCTAACGGAAATTTGATGCAAAGGAATCGATAGCAATCTCATACACCCAAATACCATTAATAGTGAAAGAGGTAGAGAAGATCCAACTACCACCGCAGATTTCCATCCCATCATCAAAACCGTAGCCGCGATAACGCATAAAGCTCCCAAAATCAGGTTTTGAAACAAATTATTCAGCCGATAATTAACATAAAGACTTTGATCAAAAATCACTTGCGATTTAATCCCGCTAGGTAATCCCGAATCAAATTTTTGCAGAGTTTGCAGATTTTTTTCCCTCCATCTATCAATGCGCGTGTTTGAATTCATTAACACCGCTACAGCAATTCCCGGCTTACCATCGATAATCGCTGATTCTGTAGTTGGTTGTTGAATAGTTTTTTTGATCTTGGCAATATCTCCCAAGCGAGTAATTTGTCCCGAATCAGCAGCACTAATCGGAATTTGACGAATCCGCTCTATTGAATCTAATTCCGTTTCTACTTCTAAAAGCAAATTATTTTTGGGGCTATATAATTGCCCGCTAGAAACTTTGGCATCGCTCAGTCTTATCTGCTGTGAAAGATTTTGGGGAGTAATACCCAGCGCTGCGATTTGATTGGGATTGATTTCAACTACGATTTCTTCATTGGCAATGCCAAACAATTCTACTTTTTCGGTACCACTTAAAGTACGAAGTTGCGATTCCAACTCTTTTGCATGACGATTTAAAATATTATAGTTGGGTGCTTCCTTCAAATCCCAAGTAAGAGCAACAATTAAAGTATTTGCCCAGGTAACTTTGTTATACTGCGGCGGCGATGCTTCCGGTGGCAATTGAGGCACAACATCAGAAAGGCGATCGCGCACTCTAGCCCAAACTTCATCGTGATTTTGCACGCTGCTTTCCAACGTAATAAAAATTGTCGAATAACCTACCTTGGAAGTCGAATTGAGTTCCTTAATTTCTTCTATTTCTAATAACTCTTGCTCAATTTTATCCGTGACTAAAGATTCAACTCGTTGAGCGCTTGCTCCAGGAAAACCAGTATTAATTATGGCGTACCACTGACTAAGTGCCGGATCTTCCATGCGGGGTAAAACTTGGAATGAAGAAATTCCCCACACACAAATAAGGCAGATGCTAAGAATTAACAATCGTGTATTACGGTAGAATAAGCTCGACATTTTTTGAAACTCATTGATATCATATCCATTTGTACCGGACTTATTTAAACCTTTTCTCTCCTCCTCTTCCTCCGCGCTCTCTGCGGTTTTTTAATCCCAAGCCGGTATAACCAGATTTGATATGAAACATCTTTCCCCCTTCGTTAAAGTTATCTACAAAGAGATTTAGGTGTCACTTTAATTAACTTATGCAGTTTTGCTTAAATTATTAAGGCAAAATACTTTTCTTTTAAACAGTAAAATAGACATCTCCGGAAAAAACAACACCTCTCTCCAAACCTCTCTCCTACGAGGAGAGAGGCTCTAAACCCCACTTCCCTCGTAGGGAAGGGGGGTAGGGGGGTTAGGTTTTCAACTCTACTGAATGTTTTTCGGAGATGTCTAATATAATGCTTGTCAAAAATCCTCTTAGACAAAATTAATTTTGTATACCCACTTATTACTTCCCCCCATCACCTTGTCCCCTTGTCACCTTGTCCCCTTGTCTCCCTACTTCCCCACTCCCTCACACAAATCCCTATCTTCCTCCTCAACATCCGGGTTACTTTCTAAATAATGACGCACCCAATCGCAGCCAATTTTCAACATATCTTCCATATCTCCCACTCGCCATATCCGCGCTGTACTGATAGATGCAGTAGCAAGTTGCTTACCGTCGGGGCTAAATACTACGCTCGTCACCAGACTTTGATGTCCTTTAAGTTCTTGCAATTGCTTACCAGTGGTGGCATTCCACAGCCGCGCTGT
>CAYMZW010000346.1:0-7411 GCA_964395005.1 uncultured Rivularia sp. | reverse complement strand
TTCTGCTTTCTATCCCAGTACAAATTCTTTCTAGTAATCGATTTATTAATATCCGGCTTGAGCGCTTTTGACTAAAAAAATCCGAGAAATATTACTCGGATCATTGGTAAATATCAAAATTACTTTTTAAGTCAAGCTCTGTAAGCATGGAGAGACTTAAAACTATTTTTAATAGCAGGTTTCATTAATTTCATCAACGTTTCTCGTAGTGCAACTTGTACAGGATGCTGTAACTGACCCATCCGTCCCGAACGCAAAGACTGTTCTACAATAGACTTAGTACGCCCAAATCTTTGCGATTCATATTGTTCAAAAGCTTTACTTGCTTCGGAGTGTGCGAGTAAACATTTAGTTATAACTAGTGCATCTTCTAGTGCCATACAAGCACCTTGCCCTAGAGTTGGTAAAGTAGGATGTGCAGCATCACCTAATAAAGTTATGTTCTGTTTCCCCCAAGGTAAAGCAGGTATTCGGTCATAAAGGTCAGTTTTGATAATATTTGTTTCGTCTGTAGCAGCAATTAACTCGGGGATGGAAGGAAACCAGTCTTGGAATATATTTTCAAGTTCTTTTTTACATCCAACTGCTGCCTTATGTTGATTCTGTGGAGCTTTGGCTGCTGCATACCAATACATACGACCTTTGCCAAGCATCATAAATCCAAAGCCCTTTCCTTGTCCTAAGAATTCTCTAATATAGCCAGAGCGATATGTATTGGGAACGTGTAAGGTTAAACCCCGCCAAGTTGTAAAATTACGATAAATAGGTGGTTTTTCCCCAAATAGCTCGGTTCTTACTCTTGACCTTAAACCATCAGCACCAATAAAAGCATCACCGGAGGTTGTTAAACCTGAAGCAAAGTGAGCGCGAACTTTGTTTTCATACAACGAGAATCGCTCAAAAGTTTCTCCCAAAATAAATTGCTTTTCTGGAAGCTTGCTTATTAACAATTCGTGTAAGTCAGCCCGATGAATACCTATCGTTGGAAGCTCAAAACCATCTACAGGAACATTAACTAACTCTTTGCCGTTTTGAGAATTGAATTGATAGTTTGTGGTAAGAACCCCTAGTTGTAAAGTTTCTTCTAAAAGACCTAAATTTTTCAATACGTGAGTAGCATTCGCCCAAAGTGCAATCCCAGCACCTACCTCCCGTAACTCTTTAACACGCTCGTACACAACAGTCTCAAATCCTTTACGGTGAAGAGAAACGGCTGTCGCTGCTCCTCCAATTCCACCACCAATTACAATGATTTTTTTATTTAAGTGCATTTATTTCTTGATTAAAACTAAATCTCACTAACTAACTTACGCGATGTTTAGTTGACAGTCAATTTATTGGCTTACCTCTCAAAGCCTTTGTGGTTAGATTGATGCGTTGACAGATGAAGAAATTTATATCTATGCTGATTAACGCGAAGGTAAGTTAAAAGTAATAGGTGCTTATGACGGACTCAACTAAGAACAATTCTTCGTCAAAAAAGCGCGTTCGGAGTCGCGATAGCAAAGCTACTCAAACAGAGATTTTGGATGCAGCAGTAGAGGAATTTGCTCTACATGGTCTGAAGAACGCCCATATTGAAACTATCGCAGCTAATACTGGTGTTACCAAAGCGATGATTTATTACTATTTCAAGAGCAAAGAAGGTTTGTATTTAGCAGTGCTAGAACGAGGATTCAATGTTTATATGCGACCACTTCAAGAACTTTCTCTCTCATTTCTGCCTCCGCTAACTGCCTTAGAAAAATTTGTAAGCTGTCTTCTTTCAACTCTTGCAACAAATCCTAACTGGTCACTGATTATGTGTTATGAAGCACTACAAAATCAAGGTGAGTATTACAAGCAAGTTAATATTCACAGCATTGATGAAATATTAATAACTATTTTGGAACGAGGAGTTGCAGACAAAACCTTTCGCTGTCTCGAACCTAGAATGACAGCTAATGATATTATTGGCATCTGTGTGTTTTATTTTCTCAGTCGAGAAGGTCTTAGTCATCTATTCCCTGGTGAGCGTATGTTGGGTAAACAAATGTTGGAACTACATATTCAACAGTCTATTGAATTAATCATGGCTGGAGTGCGACGTAGCTAGAATGATGACAATTCTATTGTGATAAAAAGTTCTGAGTTTTAATTAAGAGTTGGAACTTCCTATACATTTTTGTTATTTTTATATTAAAAACAAGTTTATTTTAATCAAAGAACAAGTTTAAAGTTCCGACACCAGTTAATCCCCTTTCCCCAAATAACAATGACATAATGGTTTTTCAATCAAGGATTCCATTAAACTATTAAGCGCGACTGCTGCTAATAAGCCCCCGCCAATAGTACCAACGGTAGTAATATAATCTACTTCAGAAGCCATTAACCAACCTTTGGCTGCTGGAGCATGGCTAAAGCCGATGGGCATTCCGATAATTAAAGAAGGTTGTAGCAGTTTTTGTTCGATAAGTTTTAAAGCAGATATTAACACTGATGGCGCGTAACCAATAATTAAAATACAGCCAGGAGTTAACTTTTTTAAACCCTCGCGCCATTCTTGATGTTGCCAAAATTGGTTTTCGGCTTCTGAAGCAGTGTAAACATGGGGGTCATTGATTAATATATTGACTTTCGCACCTAAATGTGCTGCTCTGGTATGGTCGAGAGCAGCAGAAACTGGGGGAATGTCTACAACTATTTCGCAGTTATTTTTCAGAGCATCTCTTGAGTCGGCGATCGCACTTTGACTCAAGCGGATAAAGTCTACTAAACTAACATCACCAGAAGCTAATACAAGTTTGCTTAATAAATCTCTTTCAATTTCATTTATTATAGATAATTTTCGGAGATTACAAGTTATAAAACCTCCTTTATTATTGATTGATAAGTTTGGAAATATAATTTATCCATTGTTTGAGCAAATGCTTAATCTTCAAAATAAAAACACCAACCTCCGCAAAACCCGTAATTTACTCCTGCCCAAACTAATTTCAGGAGAAATAGACATAGAAAAACTAGAAATTGTAACCGAACAAATAGCCGCATAAATTAAAAAACAGGAGGCTTCAATTACATTGCAACTACCTTCGGATTCCATAATCCCAGAAGATAAAATCACCCGTTATCTTCTCGTACCTCGAATAAAAGACGATAAATCAAAATTTTTGGCTCAAGCAGGATTTACACAAGAAAATTCAGAAGAATTATTATTAGCTATTCGACAACTAGCTGCTACTAATGAAGCAATAGAAGATAATACAAATGAATATGGAATATTTTATATAGTAGAAGGCAATCTACAAGGAATTAATGACCGCGATTTAGCAGTTGTCACTATTTGGCTACAATCAAAGCATGACGGGAATTTTCGCTTTATCACCCTCAAACCCAAAAAATAACAGCCATCATGAAATTAGAACTCTATCAATATGTTGCTCTTAGTCGTGATATCCCGGAACACAATCTCAAGCGTAGAGATGTGGTTATGCTGATTGATAACGTGACTCATCCTAGTGGCGGAGAAGATGGTTATATACTAGAAGTCTTCAACGCTACGGGTGATTCTATGGCAGTTTTTACCGTTCCGGTATCCGCAGTAGAAAAATTACCTACCGATGCCGTACTTACAGTACGTCCTCTAGCAGAAACAAAATTTTAAAATTTACCAAAAAATAAGTCGCATGGTGACGAGATTAATCACCTTTTCCCAAATAACAATGACATAATGGTTTCTCAATCAAGGATTCCATTAAACTATTAATCGCCACTGCGGCTAATAAGCCCCCGCCAATAGTACCAACGGTGGTAATATAATCTACACCAGAAGCCATTAACCAACCTTTGGCTGCTGGAGCATGACTAAAGCCGATGGGCATTCCGATAATTAAAGAAGGTTGTAGCAGTTTTTGTTCGATAAGTTTTAAAGCAGATATTAACACTGATGGCGCGTAACCAATAATTAAAATACAGCCAGGAGTTAACTTTTTTAAACCCTCGCGCCATTCTTGATGTTGCCAAAATTGGTTTTCGGCTTCTGAAGCAGTGTAAACATGGGGGTCATTGATTAATATATTGACTTTTGTGCCTAAATGTGCGGTTCTGGTATGGTCGAGAGCAGCAGAAACTGGGGGAATATCTACAACTATTTCGCAGTTATTTTTCAGAGCATTTCTTGATGAAGCTATAGCGCTACGACTCAAGCGAATAAAATCAACTAAACTAACATCACCAGAAGCTAATACAAGTTTGCTTAGCAAATCTCTTTCAATTTCATTTTTATTTGATAAATCCGGTAACAACTGCTGTAACGATTCGTCGAAGTCTTCCGGATGAGCTTCAACAGCTGCGTCTAAACCTTCCCAGAGTTTTTCTAATTTTTTAGTCCCCAAACTAGATTCTATTTCTAAATGTTGTAATTGTGCGAGTGCTTCTGCTTGGATATGTTGACAATGCTTATCTCTACCTAACAAACCTTCTAAAGCGGATGCTGTTTTTCGCAATCGTGATAATTGTTCGATGACAGATTGGTATTGCTGCTGTAGTTGAGCAGTTAAGTTGTCTAAATTGTCTGGCTCGGGATTATTTGCTAATAATTTTTGAATGTGGTCTAGTTGAAAACCCTGTGATTTCAGTGCAACGATTCGTCGTAAATCTTGCACGTTTTGATCGGTATAAAGGCGATAGTTGCCTTCAGAGCGTTCTGCTTCAGGTAATAAACCTAACTTGTGATAATGTCTCACCATTCGGGGAGTCAAACCACCACCAACTTCTTGAGTTAGTTGTTTGATTGTTAAGTGTTTGTTTTTTATATTTTCGCTCGGATTAATCTGAGCGGTGTTGTTTTCAGATTTGTTATTCATACCAATATCTTAAACCTTGACATTGATGTTAAGTTGACACTCCCCATCCATAAATGGAAGGGGATTCTTGGTTCACGGACAAAACTTAACCGAGCAGGATTTCTCCAACCCAACCAGTGGTTCTATCTCCCCAAGCTTATAAGATTCGGTGTGCCCCACCGTACTTAGCCCCTTTTGCAGAATATTAATTGCTGCATTAATATCTCTATCTTCTATATATCCACAATGGTTACAAATGTGGGTTCTAGTAGATAAAGATTTGTACACTTTTTCACCGCAATTAGAACAATTTTGACTTGTATTATGAGGAGCAACAGCAATTGTTAACTTCCCATATTTATAGCCAAAATAGTCTAACCAGCGACGAAATAAAGACCATCCTGCATCGAATATCGACTTAGCTAGGTGTCGATTTTTTACCATACCTTTAACATTTAAATTTTCATAAGCTACCAAATCGTTAGATTGGATTAAGCGGAGTGCCACTCTCTTGACAAACTCTTCTCGCTGCCTACTTACTTTTAAATGTTTTTGAGCATATCGAACTCTAGCTTTGTGATAATTTTGGGACTGCGGTTTACCTCTTTTATATTTCTTAGATTTGTTTCGATTCAGACGGTTTAATTGTCTTTCTCCTTTGCGATAAAATTGCGGATTGTGTTCAATGGAACCTTGACTGTCAGCCAAGAAATATTTAATCCCAACATCAATTCCTACAGCTTTTTGAGAAGGTGTTAAAGGTTTGACAGTATCTCTGGGGTCTAACTGTAGGGAGAATTGCACGTAATAACCATCGGCACGACGTATAATTCTGACTCGTTTAATTTGACTTAATTGATAAAAGTTTAAATCCCTCGAACCGATTAACTTAAAAGTTCCGATATTCTTCTTATCAATGAAAGAAATATATTTTCTATCCTCTGATAGCTTCCAACCTGAAACCTTATATTCAAGCGAACGAGTATTTTTCTTAAATTTGGGATATCCCTTTTTACCTTCAACATTGTTCCGTAAGTTAGCATAAAAGCGATTAACAGCTTTTAAAACTCTTTCAACAGCAGTTTGACAAGCATGAGAATTTAAATTTTCGACAAACTTAAACTCCTTCCTCAGTAATGTGTTGTATCGGAACATTTCGGTTTTACTTACACCACGGTTATCCATCCAATAACGAAGCACTTTATTGCGGACAAATTGATATGTCCTCATTGCTTCATTGATGGCTAATACTTATTGTGGCTTTGGCTTAACCTTAAATTCGTATACAAACACTTTTGACACGATAATATGCAGTATCAAATACATAATACCATGTTTTTATTCACGGGGTAACAAACCCTCAACGGGCTTATCCCCACGGATGAATCCGAGGCTTGCGCCCTGTGATTTTCGGTCAATATTTAGCTTATAACTATATAAGTACGGCAAAATGCCGTATACAATATAAGAATCAATTCATCCTACATATTTTATGAGTAATCCTAACGTTCCAAAATCAATGGCTCGCTTAGAAGCTCGTGTTAAACCAGAAATAAAAGCTTTATGGCAAAAAGCTGCTGATTTACAAGGAGTAACCCTAACAGATTTTGTTATTGCTAGCGTTCAGGCTGCTGCTTGTCAAGTTATCGAACAGCAACAAACCTTAAAGTTGAGTACAGAGGATGCACAAGCTTTTGTAGAAGCGATTTTAAATCCACCCCAGCCTTCTAATCAACTAAAACAAGCAACTTCACGTTACAAGCAAGTAATAGAAAATAATGGTGTTAACGATTGAATTGCTTGATAAAAAGAAGCATAACCGTTCGGTGTTTGTTAGTGGAAACGATAGTTTAGATAACTATATACGCAAGCAAGCATCTCAAGAGCTTCAGAAAAAAGTTTGTACAGTTTTTGTTTTAATTGATTCTCCTAATGTTGATATTATTGCTTACTACACACTTTCTTCCTATACAGTAGATGTCGCTAGTTTAGATGAAAGCTTCGCAAAAACTCTACCGCGCTATCCATTACTACCTGCCACTTTACTAGGTCGTCTTGCTGTTTCTCAAGCTTATCAAGGTAAAGGTATGGGTGAGTTAATTTTGATTGACGCTCTCAAGAGAGTATTAGAAGCTACCGCACAAATTGCATCGTTAGCCGTAATAGTAGAAGCAATAGATGAGAATGCTGCGAGCTTTTACCAAAGATACGGTTTTCAACAGTTTAAGCAATATCCTTTGAAACTTTATTTACCGACAAAAGTAATTGGTAAAAACTTTTACTAACTATTAAATCAAGTATTACATCACATAAGTTATGAGGGGTAATCAAGGTTTGTAGTTGCAGCATTTTCACCTTCTTATGTCACATATTTGGCGCTAAAGCGCAACTACGAACCAATTAAATATGAAAATTTATGGGACAAACTATTAGCATGGCAATATTTTAAACCTTGACATTGACATTAATGTCAAGGTTTAGAGTAAGAATCACAATTATTTGCTGATTCTAAACCATGACTAGTTATTCCTTGAGAAAAACTGATTTTAGAAAATTAATATCACAACACCCAGATGCTGTAGCAGCAA
>CAYMZW010000345.1:3040-7412 GCA_964395005.1 uncultured Rivularia sp. | reverse complement strand
CGAAGAAAACAGCGATATCAACGCTAATGCTTTTCAAGGTGACGGTGGAAATATTACGATTACCACACCTGGAATATTCGGAATTCAATTTCGCGATCGCAATACTGCAAACAGCGATATTACAGCAAGTTCAGAATTTGGTGTCGATGGAGATTTTAATTTAGATTTAACTGCGGTAGATCCTAACAACGGTTTAATTGAACTTCCCGAAAACGTCACCGATGCCGCCGATAGAATTAGTGCAGGTTGTGCAACTGACGAAGAAGCTCGTTTCGTCGCCACCGGAAGAGGTGGAATTCCCGTCAATCCCCGACAAACTTTGCGAGAAGAAATTGTTTTACAGGATTTAAGAAATACAGTTAACAGTCAACAGTTATCAGTTAACAGCGAGCAGTTACCAGTTAACAGAGTCAATAATCATAAAACAATTGTTGAAGAGCTACTGGGTGGATTGTTAATAAAGATGGTGATATTGAATTTGTTGCTGATGATAATCATATAAGCAAAGAAAGTATTTCCCAAAAACAAAGCTGTCAGAAATAACCATTATTTGTTAGTTTATCTACTTGTTATTTTTTTGATAAACATTTCATTCCGAAATTATTTTCATAACAGAAACAATCATAATTATGTAATATCTTCGTAGGTTGCGTTATAAACGGAACCTTTTAACGTACCGCTTTACTTCCCTCCCCTTAATAAAAAGAGGGACTAAGGGTGAGGTTTTATCTTATATTTAATTCCAAAATTATTCTGATACCAGAAGGAAATTTTATCTTTTAGAGAAATAAATTGCTTTCCTTACCTATCTTACTTTTAAACCAATTTTTAGTATTTTTTGAAGTTTACATAAACTTTATTATTTACATAACTATTCTACGATATTATTTTGAAGCAAAAGTTCTATTTTATACTTAAATATCAAGGAGAATTATTGTAATGGGTAATAGCAAAGAATTTCTAAGTTTCAGAGAAGAAACAACTGTTTTTATTCCTACTGGGGAAGGAATACCTCTTAACGCTATCGGTGACGGTGCAACATTTTCAGCAGAATTATACGCACCAGGCACCAACGTATTTGATGATGAACCAGATGAAGTATTAGGAATAAATACTGGTGAATTCAATATAGTTGCTCAGTTGGGAAATGGTGAATTTATTGCTGAAATAGAAACAACTTTTGAATTAGATGATGGGCAAATATTTACTAAAGGACTTTTCAATATTCAAGAATTAGAAGCTGCTGAAACCCAAACAGTCCAAATTGTTGGTGGTACTGGTAACTTTAAAAATGAGCGTGGTGTAGAACTGTTGACTCAACCGGAATTAAATGTACTTACCGTGGTTGATATCAGCCTGCAAAATCTCCACGAAATTAAAGGTAGTCGTAAAGACGATGTTATTAATGGTAAAAAAGCTTCGGAGTTTATTACTGGTAAGAACGGTAACGACAATATTAAAGGTGGTAAAGGTAATGACATTATAGAAGGTGGACGTGGAGGAGATATAATTCGCGGTGGTGCTGGAGATGATATTTTAGCAGCAGACAGAACAGACAGATTTCAAGATTTTGACGGTTCTAAAAGCGAACTCCGAGGTGATAACGGTGACGATATTATCTACGGTGGTAGTAAAGATGATTTGATTGGTGGTGGAAACGATGATGATTTGCTGTTTGGTAAAAGCGGTGACGATTTAATTCGCGGTGGAAATGGTTTTGATTTGCTTCAAGGTGGTATTGGTAACGATACATTAAGAGGTCAAGGTGGTATTGATGTTGCTGATTATTCAGATTTAACTTTTAACGGTGTTTTTGGTACTGTCGCTGGATTGGATGTTAACCTCAACACAAACAAAGCATTACATTCTAGTAATAACAATGCTTTAACCTGGACAGATACTTTAACCACTATTGAAAACGTAATTGGTACCAGTCGCAATGACCGTTTTATAGGTGATGAGAACGATAACGTATTTTACGGTTTGTCAGAAGTTGGTCGTGATGACCGTCAAACTGAATTTATCGGACTTGATGGTGAGTCTTATAAAGTAACTGGTGATGTGGTTGAATATGACGGCGATCGCCATGATTTTACATTTGGTGTATCTGAAGCACCATATTTCGGAGGAATAACAGTTACTGGTGATGGAATCGGAACGGATATCTTACTTGGTATTGAGTTTCTGAAATTTGATGATGGCTTGATTGCTGCATCTGATATTGATATCTAGATTTTAAGAAAGGTTCGTTTTTCCGTAAACTGTGGGGAGACGTTATGTATAACGTCTCTACAATCTTTGTTTTTTCAATATAAAAGGAGAATTTTGACAATGGCTTCTGACAACGAATTTCTAAATTTCCTAGAACAAATAGTATTTGAAAGTATTGAAATCACGGAAGTAAATGGAATAGAAGGTACAAATAGCATTGGTGAAGGACCTTCATTTATTTCAAATTGGTATGCAGCAGGTACTAATTTATTAGATGATGAACCGGATGAAGTCTTAGCAACCAAAACTGCTGGTTATAAGGTAATTGCTCAGTTAGGGAATGGTGAGTTTGTTGGTGAAATTGAAGAAACTATTCAATTCGTGAACGGTTCTGAAGCTGGTAATAAAATTTTTACTCAAGGATTTCTTGAACCAACATTAGCCCTGTCTGGTGGGACTACTACATTGCAGATTGTTGGTGGTACTGGTAGTTTTAAAAATATTCGCGGGTTAGAGAATGTTACAGGTATTCCTTCTATACCCGGTGCTTTAGACGTAAGCTTAGAAAAATTTAAACAAATCCAAGGTTCTCGTAAATCCGATAAAATCAATGGAAAAAATATAAGCGAGTTTATTGCTGGTAATAACGGTAATGATACTATTAAAGGCGGTCAAGGTAATGACATCATCGAAGGTGGACGTGGCGGCGATATAATTCGCGGTGGTGCTGGAAATGATATTTTAGCAGCAGACAGAGTAAACCGATTTCAGGATTTTGACGGTACGAAGAGCGAACTCCGAGGTGATAACGGTGACGATATTATCTACGGTGGTAGTAAAGGTGATTTGATTGGTGGTGGAAACGGTGACGATTTGCTTTTTGGTAAGAGCGGTGACGATTTAATTCGCGGTGGTGGTGGTTTTGATTTGCTTCAAGGTGGTATTGGTAACGATACATTAAGAGGTCAAGGTGGTATTGATGTTGCTGATTATTCAGATTTAACTTTTAACGGTGTTTTTGGTACTGTCGCTGGATTGGATGTTAACCTCAACACAAACAAAGCATTACATTCTAGTAATAACAATGCTTTAACCTGGACAGATACTTTAACCACTATTGAAAACGTAATTGGTACCAGTCGCAATGACCGTTTTATAGGTGATGAGAACGATAACGTATTTTACGGTTTGTCAGAAGTTGGTCGTGATGACCGTCAAACTGAATTTATCGGACTTGATGGTGAGTCTTATAAAGTAACTGGTGATGTGGTTGAATATGACGGCGATCGCCATGATTTTACATTTGGTGTATCTGAAGCACCATATTTCGGAGGAATAACAGTTACTGGTGATGGAATCGGAACGGATATCTTACTTGGTATTGAGTTTCTGAAATTTGATGATGGCTTGATTGCTGCATCTGATATTGATATCTAGATTTTAAGAAAGGTTCGTTTTTCCGTAAACTGTGGGGAGACGTTATGTATAACGTCTCTACAACCAGCCAAATTTTTATATAAATTGATGAGTTTTCAGATTCTCGATTGAGAAATTTCTTTTATATAACCACCAATAATCTCTCGATAAATTCCTGATTAAATATTCCGATACAAAAATCTTTACTTATATAAACACTTCGCAATGTTTCCGACTCTTATTGATGCTATTATCAATAGTCCAACAGCAGTATAGGAGTTACAGTGTGTAACATACTATTTGTAGGCTGGCGAAAGTAATGCAAACTATTATTTTTACTAGGTTTAAGCTTGAAAACTCGTTGTTTTTATGTAGTACGCTGTTTATTATTTAAAGTAATTTCGAGGAATTTACAAAATTTATTTGGCTCTAGTTTACATTGCTTAACTTTAGATAAAAATCTATTTGACTTAGGCAACTAAATTGTGAGATAATAATAAGTTTATTTAAAATCATGTCATTGTAAAAAGTTAACGTAAAATCTCATCAAATCTATCAAAATCTATACAAACAGCTTAATCATCACAACCAACAACCATCCGTGACAAAAAATCCATCCGTTGCCAACCAACCATCTTCTATAAAAACGAGAACTGATAGTATTAGCTTAGATATAGATAAAAAGCAAGAAATCATCACAACCAACAACCATCCGTGACAAAAAATCCATCCGTTGCCAACCAAC
>CAYMZW010000345.1:0-2940 GCA_964395005.1 uncultured Rivularia sp. | reverse complement strand
CATCTTCTATAAAAACGAGAACTGATAGTATTAGCTTAGATATAGATAAAAAGCTCTTATTAAGAAATTGATTTGATAAGCATTCTCTGATTAAATTGAAGTTAAAACAAAAAAAGATGGAATCTAATTATTTACGTAAATTAGATTCCAAGGAGGAAAATGCAAAAACAATCTTATCTTCTGGGTTCCTAATTTTTTCCAGTAAATAATATTATTTATACTATATTTTACATATTATTAGAACAATTTACATTATTTTTTAGTAAACAATAGTTTAAAAATGTAAATCATATTTTTATTACTTTTCTTGCTATTTAATTACTTTTTAAATTCCAAAGTATTAGATTGAAAAAAACCTTACTAGGCACGGAGTAAGCGGAGGAAAGAGGTACAGATAAATGGTTTTTTAATATAGAAAAACCTGGTTAGTTGAAAAAACCGGATTTGTTAATTCTTACGGTAAATTACACAGCAAAAATCATATCTTGATTGCTGTTAAATGTATTCGCATATTGTCCACCTACAACTGCAATCTTTATTAACATCTGGACCACTTATTAAGAGCAAAAATTTTCTTTAGTTGCTCGTTGCTCAAATTTGTTGGCAGAAAATCATTGTAAAAGCATTCATCGCTACTGTAAAACTCAATCGGCACCATTACTTGCATCAGTTTCTTAGGATTTACTACCAATAGCTTGTATTGCTGCCATAGCTTTTCTGCGCTGTTCGATAAATTGGCTAAATTCTAAAGAAAACTTGAGATTGCTCTCTATCAGTTCCATCACATCTTCATCGGGAATTACCACAACTTCGACATCTTGTTTTGCAACAGCAGTGATGGGGCTAACTTCCCCTGGAAATACTGCCAGTTCGCCAAATACACTTCCACGTTTCAAAGAGTTTACCTCATGTTCATCTCTTTGTCGCGTTTTTGTCAAGATACCAACTTTACCCGTATAAACAAAGTACAATCCTTCGTCATTTATTCCCTGCTCTATGATAAATTCTCCAGAACCATAAACCTCAAACTTTGCCTTCGTCGCTAATTCATTAATTTTTGTATCTTCTAGACTCGATAAGTAAGTTAGCGATCGCAAGAAATCCGCCATTTCCTGCAAGCGGTTATCTGTTGGATTGGCAAGTTTGTTAGGAATCCTATCATTCGCATCAAATTTCGCATCAAATGTATATTGCACGTTGATTGGGTAGGTAATGGTAAAATTGTGACGCTTTGCTAAGAAGTAAATCTCTGACATCAAGGCATTTAATACTGCTATATTGCCTCCAACAGCTTGCTTTTGATAGCCGATTTTGTAGTTGACTCCTGATTCTCCAAACGAATCGATATAAATTTCCAATTCTGGACATGTAAGACGACCTCTAACACCTTTACCAATCGTGCTTAAAGCATTTACCACTTCGTTAGGAGAGTCATCATAGGAAAAACTGACATAAATTTTTTTCCATACTCCTCCGCCCTGATAATAGCTTTGAATAGTTGCCTTTGATAACTGTCCATTAGGAATGGTTGTTCTTATTCCCTTTCCCGCGTGTTCCAGAGTTACCGACCACCAGTTCTGGTCTATAACTCGTCCCTGCATACCATTCACCTCAATCCAATCTCCTTCTTTAAAAGGACTGGCAATCAGCAGCAATAAACCCGATACTAAGTTGCTAAAGGTATCTTGCAACGCTAAAGCAACGACCAAAGAACCAACTCCCAGCGCAGCCGCCAAACCGCTTAAATCAATCTGCCAAATTCCCCCTACGCGGTAAAGAATCAGCAGAATTACTCCTCCTCGGATTGTTTGAAATAACAGGTTAGGAACCTGTATTTGTCGGGGGATAGAAGTTTTTTTAGTGGTTAAAAATGCATTTAGTAAAGAAATTGCTGCGACTACAACCGCTACCCAAGTCAGCGTCTCCAGAATGCGAGTAGAGGGTTCGGTACTAGCGATACGAAATAATATCCGCATAACTAGTAGCAATACCAAAGGAAGCAAAACGTACTGCCGCACCCTACGCAACGCGATCGCTAAGGGATGCTGTTTCCTTGCGAAGTGTTCGGTAGCTTCGTGGAGTACTACGTTTAAAATTGGGAAACCCAGTCCTAATATAAATAGCCAGATTAATAAGTTTGATTCAAGCATTGCTCTAAGGTCAAAGGTTAAAGATTAAAGATTAAAATTCTCCCCATCTCCTTGTCCCCTTCCCTGTCTTTTTAGGTAATAATATTATATATGAACGCTGTGTATTTTCAGAAAATTTCTACTTTTAAGTCTTTCCAATTACTTACATACTTTTCCTACTTTTCCCTCACTTATTACTAAACTTATTTTTTGCTTGAATTAGAATCATAAAAGTGATATGTAAATATTGCATTTTAATAATTTACAGCAAAAGCATAAAAATCTTTATATGAGAGTATGTATCTCTTTTATTTTTGTTCTATTGACTTTCTCTTGTTTGTCTGTAAAGGCTCAACTAATTCCCGATAGTAGTTTGGTTCACAAGTAATAATTAGTAAGTAAAAAGTAATAAGTAACACTAAATAGAAACCGATTGATTTGTAGGAAATTAATTAGACATCTCCGGAAAAGATTTATATGTTTCCTTCTTTACGCGCTTACCTAACCCCCCTACCCCCTTCCCTATGAGGGAAGGGGGAAAATTAAGCCTCTCTCCTGCTCCGGAGAGAGGTTTGGAGAGAGGTTTTTTTATTTCCGGAGATGTCTATTGGAATGACTATGTACCATACTTCGGGCAATATTTCTTACTTCTTACTTCTTACTTAAGCCTGAAGGGCTTTGGTAAATTTATGATAATTGTAAAAGATGGTGATACAGCGGATTTCATCTTCATGAGGTACAGAACATATCGTTATAAGGGAGTAGCGTTCGCGGAGCGTGTCCGGAACGGACATAAAGTGCGGTCTTGGGG
>CAYMZW010000344.1:0-7446 GCA_964395005.1 uncultured Rivularia sp. | reverse complement strand
GCAACGGATGAAGTGGCGGCAACGGATGAAGTGGCCGCAACGGATGAAGTTGGGCAACGGATGAAGTTGGGCAACGGATGAAGTTAAAAAATTTTATGATAACTGTTAACTGTTAACTGTTAACTGATAACTGTTAACTGATAACTGTTAACTGATAACTGATAATGAGTTTATATTTCATCGCTTTACTACCACCGCAGGATATTCAAGATTACGCTACTCAGATTAAGCAGTATTTTGCTGACAATTACGATAGTAAACACGCTTTCAAGTCGCCACCGCATATTACTTTGCAACCTCCCTTTGAATGGGATTCGGGTAAATTAACCTCCCTTGAGGAATGTTTGCAAAAGTTCGTTATGAGACGAAATTCAATCCCGATAATTCTTGATGGTTATAATGCTTTTGCTCCTCGGGTTATATATATTGATGTTGTTAAAACTTCAGAGTTGATGAATTTGCAAATTGATTTAATGGTTTATTTAGAAAGTTATCTGGGCATTGTGGATAAAGTTGGAAAATCTCGCGGTTTTACTCCTCACATGACGGTTGCTTTTAAAGATTTGCAGCGAAGTAAATTTAAAGCTGCTTGGATGGAGTTTGAAAACCGGGAATTGCATTTTGAATTTAATGCATCGAAATTAACGCTGTTAAAGCATGAAAATAAGAAATGGAATATTACAAAAGAGTTTGAATTTGTCGAATAAAGTTGGGTTGAGGGTTAGGTGAATAGAAAATTGGGAATTATGCTTGATGTACCTTACAATTTTAGAGGGCATCACGCTATTCTATAAAAAATAATTCAAATTTTATTGATTTATTTGATCAAAAAAAATTTTTTAATTGGTGAAAATGTGGGATAATTAAAATAATTAAAGATGATTTTTTTATAATGGGAATATATGCCAAATTTTTAAGCACGCTCAGCCCCTCCATTATTTAAATTATTCTCTACGATAAATAATACCACGAAAGCGTTACAAATAAAAAATTTCGCGCTGTTTTAATTAAAAAAAATTTCAAAAAAAAAGAGCAATTATATATACCGTATTTACGGAAAAAGTAAGTAATTATCTCATTATATCTAGGATTATATAGATGTGTTAGGTAATATTGGAAACGTTTTACTGTTTAAGTAAGATAGATAGCTTGTTTTTAATAACCGAGTAGGGTTTTGCAACGGAATCGGGTTTATAAGTAACTTTCAATCTTAAGGATGATTTTTTTGAGAATTAGCTGATATGTATAAACAAGATATAGAAAGGTTAATAATAAATACTTATACTACCTATGCGTAATTTAGTAGACTTTTTATCAGGAGATAATTTTCATGGAAAGCAAGCAGGCTTACGAAGCCAAAGTAAAGGCTCAACTCGATCAACTTAACGCTCAAATTGAGCAAATGAAGGCAAAAGCGGCTGAAGCTAATGCTGATGCTGCAATTGAGTACAATAAAGCGATCGAAGATTTAACCAATAAGCGCAATACAGCACAAGTGAAGCTAGATGAAATCGGCAAAGCTTCTGAAGATGCTTGGGAAGATTTGAAAGTAGGTTTTGAAAGTGCTTGGAACGATTTGAATGTTGCTTTTAAAAGTGCAATGAATAAGTTTCAATAATTTTTTTACGAGAATAAAAATACGTTAAATTGAAAATTTTTTAATGCCCTAACTTTAATAGTTAAGGCTTTTTCGTTTTATATAAATATCAAAGCTTATAAATTGTAGTTTGGTTAACATTGTAACTTAAATGTATGATGAAGGCTCTGTATATTTCCGGAAATATGAACAGAACAATGTAGTTATGAAGGCATAATAGATACAATAACCTAACAGATTATGACTACTAGCTTTGTTGTCTTAGAAGAAAATGCAACTGGATTAAAAGTTACTAAGTTACAAGCCGGTTTAAAACAGCTTAATTTCTATTTTGGTGCTGTTGATGGTATTTTTGGTGCAAAAACCAAAGCTGCATTAATTAAGTTTCAACAGTCATTAAGTCATCTTCCATCGAATGGAATTGTCGATGCAGAAACAATTTTGCAATTAGATGAAGATGTATGGTTGTGTGGAAAAGAAGTTTTACGGGAAGGTAGCACGGGTGAAGAAGTTAAAGCACTGCAAGAGATTTTTACCGCTTATAATTTACAAACTTTAACCGCTGATGGTTATTTTGGTAGAAAAACCAAAGCTGCTGTAATTTGGTTTCAACAAAATTTGAGTTTGACAGCAGATGGTATTGTTGGAAAACATACTTGGGCTGCTTTATATCGTCATCAAGTTCATGATGTACCCTACGAAGATAGAGTTAATGCTTTTTTTGGTGAATTAAATACAGATACATTTATCAATTTACCGTTAAACAAAGGTGATAAAGGGCGCGATGTTTTGGTTTTGCAAAAATTATTAAATTACGTTTCTGGAAGTAACAGCGGAATTTTAGAAGATGGTGATTTTGGACAAGCAACGGAACAAGCTGTTAAAAACTTTCAGCAACGCAGAAGTTTAGGTATTGATGGATGTGTAGGAATGCAAACTTATCAAGCGATGCTTGGTGAAGGGTTAAATCAGCGATTAATTGAAGAACTTTTGAGTTACCGTTACGGTAAATTATTGAACTTTACTCAAGGGAAAAATTATGAAGTTGTAGAAGATGCAGCAGTCAGAGGTGAAAGAGTTATTTATAGGTTAGAAGTTGAACCTGGACAAGATTTTAATATTGTGATTACTTCTCTAGAAAACAATGCGGTATTTGAATTAGTTCGATTTGGCGATAGCGAAGTTTATGCACGAGAAGCAACCAATTCTCAAATTTTCTTAGAAGCTGGTAAATATTTTATTAATGTAGGTGCAACTCGCGGTAATGCTACCTATAAATTAAAAGTAGAATCAATAATTGGATGTTAGTTTTTTAAGTTCCTCTCCTTATTTTTACGTGGAGGGGAATTGAAGAATAGGAAATAGGGAATAGGGAATAGGGAACAGGTAATAGTAATAATAAGTCATTTAGTTAAAAATTATTAGTAATCAAAGGGTGAATTGTTCTATGAAAAAATTAGTTATTGCATCTATTTTAATTACAAGTCCGTTAGTATGGTTGCTGAATAATCAAGTTTCTGCAACACCGAAACAAACTATTTCTCAATCAATACATTCTCAAGCAAAGCAAACACAAGATAAATGGCGGCGAATGAATGAGAAAGAAAGTGTTAATCAAATTAAATCGCTAATTAATAGTCGCATGGGTGTAGCTGCATTAAATCAGTTAGCTTTAGAAGGTTTTATTGGTTTTGACTGTAAACGCAGCTTTTATATAAACGAACGCTATGGTGGTTTTCAAACTTTAATGCGGGTGAAGTGTGATAAACCTAAAGGTGCTTCGAGTGCAATTGGTTATGACGAAATTCGAGTTGTTTTCAATCGTTTTGAAAGCAATATTGAGGATTTTAAAATTGAAAGGGTTTCTAAGGAAACTGGCTCTCCTTTATATTAAATTACCCGATTGATTTTAACTATTACATAATTATGTAATTAACCTGAGTTGACTGCAATCGACTCAGGTTTTATAACAGAACAGTATCCCATTATTTATATTCCTACATAAATAAAATGTCGAAATATTTTGTTGCTCTCAAAGAAGGTTCTACTGGGGATGCTGTAATTATGATTCAAGAAAGTTTGCAGCAACTCGGTTTTTATTTTGGTTCTATTAACGGTGTTTTTGATGAAAAAACCAAAACTGCTGTAATTAAGTTTCAAAAGAATAATGCTATTGCTGCTGATGGCATTGTAGGAATAGCAACTAGAGCGGCTTTAGTTCGATATTTTTGGAATTGATAGTATTTTCTAAGCCGATTATTTTATTTATATTAGTTTCCGTAATTAAATTTAAACAGTATGTATTTAACTTTAGCTTCGCAAATAGAAAACCTAAACAGTTAGAAAATAAGGAGATTATCATGTCACTACCTTTTCAAGTTCTCAAACAAGGCTCTAATTTCAAAGAAGAAGTAAAATTTCTGCAAAAACGTTTAAATAGTCTGGGATACTATAAAGCAGGAATTGATGGTGATTTTGGATCTTTAACTAAAGCTGCTGTAATTGATTTTCAAAAGAATAATGCTTTGATTGTTGATGGTGTTGTTGGCCTCAATACAGAATTAGCTTTAATGCGGAATATCTGGGTATCAGAAAGACCTACATTACGTCAAGGTGCAAAAGGAGAAGTAGTTAGAGAATTGCAGTTTTTGTTGCAAAAGGCTGAAGAGATTTCGCCACAAATTGGTAATCCTCTAAAGTTAAATGTAGGTACAATCGATGGTGATTTTGGTCCGAAAACTAAAGCTGCTGTAATAAAATTTCAAAACGATCGAAATCTTGTTGCTGATGCAATTGTTGGTGCTAAAACTTGGGAACAATTATCCCATGTAGTTACTTTCGATGTAGATGCTAATAATTTCGTTCGTCAAAACTTTTTCTTTAGTCTCGAATACGTTGCTTAGAAGAATTTGTGTCTTTACAGTTAAGATAGCGGTTTATTTTTGGGATTTCATACATATTGTAGAGACGCGACATGTCGCGTCTCTACATTTTTTGGGGGATTAACTATTATTTAATAGCTAGTTTACCACCGGGACGCTGGATCATTATTTCCGATAACCGTCGCTTGGCTTGAGGATCGATTCCGAAAATACGTATGTAGTCGTTATTATGTTCTACTAAACACGCTTCCACTGCGGCGATCGCTTCTGCCATATCTTCTATTTGATGCCCTGCGAAACTGTTCCAGGAGCCGGTACGGAATCTACGTTGATCTACGTATTCTATACCTATATGCGCTCCTGTTGCTAAAATTTCTCGCATTTGTTCTAATACTTCTAGCTGTAAATGGGCTGAAGTTATCTGTGCGTTGCTGGGATTAACGCTTCCATAGGTTTGATAATTATTTCCCACGCCTTGCGGGCTACTGGTTGCTGTTGGGCTACTCGCTGCTGTATGGGGATGAGGGAATTTGTCAGATTCTGGATAGCGGAAAGTTGAATCGCTACTTTGTACGTTGTTGTAGGTTTTAGTTGTTTCTGGATAATGGAAAGTAGGGCCACCTATATTTTTGGATGTTTCTGGATAACGGTAAGTTGAACCACCTATGTGTTTAGATGTTTCTGGATAATGGAAAGTTGAATCGCTACTTTGTTCGCTGTAATTGGGAGTTGATGTTTCTGGATAGCGGAAAGTTGAACCACCTATGTGTTTGGATGTTTCTGGATAATGGAAAGTGGAATCGCTACTTTGTTCGCTGTAATTGGGAGTTGATGTTTCTGGATAATGAAAAGTCGCACCACCCATGTGTTTGGTTGTTTCTGGATAATGGAAAGTTGAATCGCTACTTTGTTCGCTGTAATGTGGGGTAGCTGTTTCTGGATAGCGGAAAGTTGAACCTCCTATTTCTTTGCCAGTTTCTGTATGGGGATGAGGAAATGGATCGTTTTCTCGATAGCGGAAATTTGAACCTCCTAACTGTTTGTTAATAGTGGATTCCGGATAGCGGAAAGTTGAATCCTCGCTTAGTTGTTTGCTCGGATATAAAGTTTGTGTAGGTGGATAATGGAAAGTTGAACCGTTTTTCTCGTTGGGATTTTGAATTATGGTTTGCATGACTTCCTGCTTGGTTTTGTAATCGATGCCTGCTACGCGCACGTAGTCATCGGTATGCTTAACCAAACATCTTTCCAAATCTCCAATGGCATCTGCCATATCATCAATTTCATGAGTTGAAAACGCTTGCCAATTATCCTTACCATTGGGTGAATAATCGATACTCAAATGATTCCCCGATGCTAAGATTTTCTGCATATAGCTGAGGATTTCTGGCCCTACGTGGGTAGATGCCACATCTGTATGTTTGATATCGCTTTGATACTTGCGAGCAGCCGCACTAAGATTTTTACCTTGAGTGCCGGAGCTACCAGATGGAAGTTCGGGTATATGTACGGCTTCCGCTTGTGCTTGATAGCTTGGTCTGGCATGATAAGTAGGTATATCAGCGTCAAAATTAGCGGTTGGCCGGGCTTGATAAGTAGGTAAATCCGCGTCAAAATGTGAGGTAGGTCGTGCTTCGTAAACGCCTGTCTGTGCGGGTTGCGGCACAAAATGCTTCTGATGTCGTAAAGCACCGCGATTGTATTCTTCTACCAAGTGCGAATCATCTACCCGTTGCTGTTCCTCAAGCATCAAATTTGCCATCTTCATCAAATCTGATAAACCAAAATTCGGCTTCCTAAATGATGGAACATTGTTGCTATTGACAACTTGTGAAGAAACTTTATCAACTCCCTTATCATGGATAAAGTGACGAATTTGCTCGTCATAAATTCGCGATCGCAATGCACTATAAAAATCAACTGCTGCATTGGAAAAACTATCTACAAGCTGTGCTACATCTTGCTTTGACAAACCATCTTCGCTAAAAATGCCCCCGACAATGCCAACTTTGTCATCTCTATCGGGTTGCCAATAAAATTTTTCCATCCTACCATCGCGAATCAACGGCGCATATAAAGTAGAAAAATCGTTTCCGGTGACAATAATCGGCACGCGATGCAAAGGATTAGAATCGTAGCTGCCGGGTAACTGTACGTCAGTGGGATTATCCGCAATATTCATCAACGTAGCGTTTACCAATTGCGTATTCACCGTGTACTGAGTACCTTCATCAAAACGCCCAGCACCAGCATCCAAATCGTTAATCATCAACACGCACATTTTACCGCGCACTTTAATTAATTCCGCAGTTTCCCGATAGCGCAACCGAATCAAACGCGCTGGATCTCCCGCGTCGGGGCTTTCCAACTCACCACCAGAGATGTGAGTTACCTCAACACCCATTTTCTCAAAAACCAATTCGCATTGAAACGATTTTCCTTCACCCTTACGCCCGTGAATACCCAAAATCAAAGGTACTCGCACATTAGGAAGATCGAGGTAGTTTTTAGTAATGTGAACGGCAAGTTTATCTTCAAAACGAGGGGAAATATAGTAGCTCATGTAAATTAATACGAGATTTTTATTATTCTTTAAACTATGTTAAGTTTTTATGGTTACTATTTTTCATGTACTTTTGTAAGCAACATCCTCTTTGTGCTTATAAGAGTGATATTTTTATTTAATTATTGCCTCATAATCGTCACCTGTTTTGATTTTGTAACGGTGTGTGATGCTTAAATAAATATTGTACGTAGCGATAAAGCTTATAGCGTCACGCAGCAATTCCAACAAAGCCTAATTATAAAACATATCTTACCTGGCGACTGTAAGTCGCACGCCACTTGCTACAAGTCGGGAAACCCGCCCAACGCAGTGGCTTAGCTACACAAGCAAAACCCGCCTGCGCGGGTTAATAATTAATAAGTCCACGCAGGTGGACTTTGCCTTTGTAGTAGCGGTTTTAA
>CAYMZW010000343.1:0-7457 GCA_964395005.1 uncultured Rivularia sp. | reverse complement strand
TGGTTCTTCAGACGGTACGATGCGTATTCGATTCATTTGCGAAATTGCATATCTGGCGGTTTCTTGTACTTCTGGATCTTCGTCTTCGGCTGCCATTGATAGCATTTGACTAATTTGTGCCATTACGTCATATACGCGGGTTAAGTCGCGGATGGCGTTTTTTCGCACGTCGGGGCTTTCGTCTTGCATTGACACTGCTAAAGCCCGATTCATTGGTTTGAGGGTGCGAGTACCAATTTCCGATAAAGCAGCCAAAATTAAACTACGCTGCTGCGAATCGGCATCAACCATTTGCTCTACCAATGGTTGAATGGCTCGCGAATCTCCTTTTTGTCCTAATTCCCAAATAGCTTTACGCCTTTGTATGGGGTTGGAGCTGTCTAAATCCTGTATTAGTTCATCTACAATGTTGACTTTGGCTAAACGCGAAGTTTTTTCTGTCGGAATTATTTGTGAATGTGAAGATGGTGTAATTGTAGGTGGAACATCTTCAACATCGCTAGCTGACAAATATTTTTGTTCTGGATCTGTATCAATAATTTGATGTTGGGATGCTTGAACTATTTCTGTATCATCATCAACTACATTATCGTTATCGTTAACGTAGGTGCTAGCGTTTTTTGTTCGTTTGGAATACCTGAACAATTGAACTAGATAAAATACAGTGCCTGCACCAGCCAATATTCCCATTGCTATAAAAGCCAGTTTAATCCAGTCTGTTGATGAAGATTCCTTTTGCTCTGGAGTTTCTTCAGATACAGGTTCTGGGCTAGGTGTGGAATTTAAATTACTTGTTTCTAAAGCTTCTGTTTTTAAAAGTTCCCTGGTTTGACTACCTGCAATACCATCAGCATTGACGTTATTTTTTTGCTGAAATTCAATTACAGCATCGCGCGTACTTTCACCAAATTGTCCGTCGGGGATGCCATCGTAATACCCTAATTTTTTTAATTGGGTTTGCAGTACTTTTACATCTTCTCCCGCACTACCTATTGCCAGGTTAGAACGTGAAGTTGTATCATCCGAATCAGCTTGAGCAACTTTTAGTAAAGATGGTATTTTCTCATAGCTAACCGCAACTGCCGGATTGATGTTAAATCCAAGACAACTCAGGTAAGTAAATATAACTATAGAATAATGGCATCGCCTCATACAGCAAATTTCAGCAAAACAGTAGTTTAAAAGTTACCGACACAACAATAACTTCTATTTACATAAATGTTAACTTTTTTCCTGACAAAAAAATTTAATTAATAGTTCGAGATGTAGTTGATTATTCACGTTATGTGATGTTTATACAGCTATAATGCCCGTACCATAGGAGCTGCGAAGTCAATTGAATCGTGTTTGCTTAGTGTAAAATTTCTGGCTCAGATTTTTTAACTGGTATTTTTAAAGGACTAAGTTTGTTATCTGATTCTAAAGCGGGTTGCGTAGTTATCTGCGCCCTTTTTTCTTTGCTATTCTGCCTTCCCAAGGCATCGCGCTGGTTGATTAAGTAAATGCTGACTAAAGTTATGGTAACTCCTACCCATTGCAAACTACTCAGAACTTCATTCAATAAAATATTGCCAAATATCAAGGCGAATATGGGAGTCAAGAAAGTAAGAGAACTCAAACTGGTAAGATTCCCACTAGAAGCAAAATAGAAAAACACACCGTAGGCGATCGCGCTGCCAAATATAGCCGCATAACCCAAAGCTAACCAATCCGACGGCAGTAAATTCTCAAATTGTTGTGATTCGGTTGTCGCGGAAATTCCCCATAACGGTAAACCACCAAGTATCATGTGCCATCCGGTAGCGGTAACAGCATCGGCATGACGAGTTACAAACCTAATCATCACCGTTCCCACTGCCATACTTAGTGCAGCCAGCAGCATCAAAAATTCGCCGCTTTGAAAAAAGGATTGAGAAATAGTAAACGAATCAGCGGTATTAGAGAAAATACTGAAAATTAATTCATCGGGTAAACCAATAAGACTAATACCAGCAACTCCGATTGCTAACCCCAACCATCCATATAAACCGATTTTTTCCGCAAACAGCCACGAACATAAAAGCGCCACTGCCAAAGGTTGTGAATCAATCATCACCGAACCCAAACCAGCACCAGTTTTTTCTAAACCTGCCGCTAAAAAGCCTTGAAACAACACTCCATCAACCAAACCAAACAGAGCAATCCACAGCCAAGCCTTCCAACCCTTCGGTTGAGGTTTACCCATAAATGCCGCAGCAATTAAAACCAGTATTCCTGCCGGTAACAATCGTATTCCAGCTAAGAAAAAAGGCGTAGTGTGCGGTATAACTCCTTTCATCGCCACCATCGCCGTACCCCAAAGGAAAAAAGGCGAAATTAATAACAATGGCTTTAAAAGAGAAGAATCCGGGGACGCACTTTTATTTAACTGCATGGGATTAGGAATGCTGGGATTTACGTAGTCAAGATTGATTCAAGATTAAACTTATCTTAACTAATTATTGCGTTTTATGAAGGAAATAATACTTATGGTTGAGGTCAAAGGTTAAAGGTTAGAGGTTAAAGGTTGAGGTTTTTGTAGGTTGGGTTGACGGAGGAAACCCCAACATTAAATCATGGTTGTTTAAGAAATTTGGAATGATGGAAGTTTTTTTGAAGGTCTCGATTGGATAGAATAATATTTCCCCCAATTACCAATTACCAATTACCAATCCCCCATCCCCCATGCCCTATGCCCAATCCCCTAACCCGCGCCGATTTAGAATCTAGCCGCTTGCATCAAATGATTTCGCAATCGGGCTTAGGAATGCAACTATTAAGTGAAAGTCAGTTGCAAGAGTCTATTCGCGTTACTTTAAATTCCCATAAACCAAATACTGATGTTTGGCTGTTCGCTTATGGTTCGTTAATTTGGAATCCTGCATTTAAATTTATCGAGCGTCGCGTGGGAACTATTTATGGTTGGCATCGCCGCTTTTGTTTGCGGGCACCTGTGGGTAGGGGGACACCAGAGCATCCCGGTTTGGTGCTGGCTTTAGATTGCGGTGGTAGCTGTCGCGGTGTGGTTTATCGTATTGCTGCCGCTGAGGTGGAATCAGAATTATCATTATTATGGCGGCGAGAAATGGTAATTGGTTCGTATATTCCCCGATGGGTGAAAGTAGTTGATGGAACAGAGGAAGTTTGTGCGATCGCCTTTATAATCAACCGCCATCATCCAGATTACGCCGGTAAAATGTCTTTTGAAACCACAGTTAATACTATTGTCACAGCAAAAGGTGAACTCGGTTCGAGTGCGGAATATTTAATGCAAACGGTTAAAGGATTGGAAACGGTGGGAATAAAAGATAAACAACTGCTGCGATTGAACGAATCTGTATTAGCGCAGCAGGATAATTGATAATTGGTAGTTGGTAGTTGGTAATTGGAGATAATTATTTGGAATTGCTAGTTAATTGACTTTTTTGATTTAGTAATTCTTGGATATCCCCAGGTAGTTGTTGAAAATTTGGATTTTGGATTGCGTCTTTAGCAAGTTCAACCTGTATCTCAATAGCAATATCTTCAAATTTCATTTTTTCATGATGGTACATTTCTGTGTTAGGAACCCACCATTCGTAGATTACTTCTAAATCTGAATATAGTCGGCATTTGACGATTTTTTCATATTCTTCGCCAACTTTTCCTAAATATCGAGCTATTTCGGTTTTGGTCATTTTTTTATCCTTTGGGGTTGTTTGTTTTTTATACCAATAACATATTGTTGGATGATATTAAAATTAACTACCTAAAATAAATATTAGGTTATGCTTTCGGTAAGCTATAGGAACCTTTTTTAACCTAATCTATATAAAAAGAAGATTTTGGACTTTCGCTATTAGCATTATGGTGCGTTATGCGTTAACGCGACAACACACCCCATAAATCTAATCAAACTCTCTACAAACTAGCCACCAACTTAACTCCAAATACTTCCTCAAATATCAATTTACTATAGCTCAAACTCCAAAGCTCAACAGCACAATCATCATCTACATTTCTGGGAAAAACTTTCAAATGTAATTCTTTATCATCTTTACGATAATTGCATTCGATTTTCGATACCGCTCCAATTTGTCTTCTATCTAAAGATGTTGCTAACCTCAAAAATGAACTCAATTCTTCTACTGCCTGCTTTTGTTCTTTTGTAGGTAAGCTTTGAAAGTTCTCATGTTTTTTCTTCGGCTGAGATTTACGATGATATCTGGCTAAGTTAGCAATAATTTCGATTTCGGTTTCGTTATAACCTAGCAATCCGCTGTTACGAATTAAATAATATGAGTGCTTGTGATGGGAAGAATGACTTATATAATGTCCGCAATTATGTAATTCTGAAGCAGCCCACAATAAAAATCTTTCTTGATTTCCCCATTCGTGTAAATGATTTTTGGTTTGATCGAATAATGATAAAGCAAGTGTTGCTATTCGTTCGCTATACTCTAAATTAACGTTGTATTTCTTGGCAATTTTAAATACGCTTCGCTGTCTAATTGTACTTTGAAAACGCAGACGATTATCTATCAAATCATGCGCTAGCATCCAATCTACAATTACTCCTTCTCGTAAAGCCCGCTCGCAGGTAACTATCGATTCTACACCTAAAAGTGTCATTGCTTCTTGCAAAATCACAGCACCCGCAAGTATAACTTCTGACCTCTTCTCTGGCATAGCAGGTATCTCGGCTCGCTCGGAATTAGTCATTTTCCGCAAGCGCGATACCATTTCCTTCAAGTCTTTTAAAGTGAAAGTATAACCATTTAATGTTGAAGGAATAGAATCTGATGCATCTTTTGCATGAATGTTAGCTAAGGTTTCGATGGTGCCGGAAGTCCCTACTAAACGCAGCTTTTCGCCAAAGTTAACGTTTGACAACACTCCTTCCACAGCACGTTCAAGCATTCCTCTGGCATAAGCTTTCAAATAGTTATATTCTTGGTCGCTTATCGGATCGGTGGTAATTAATTCACTAGTTAATCTTACTGCACCAACTTTGGTACTAGTAAGACAGCGTTCCTCGTGGGAATCACCTAATATTAATTCTGTGGAACCACCACCAATATCAATAATAGTATGAGCTTCGTTATTAAACTCCATTCCCGAAAGCACACCTAAATAAATCCGTCGCGCTTCTTCTTGCCCAGAAATTAAATCAACATCTAAATTTAATTCGTTTTTTATCCGGTACAAAAATTCTCTACCATTGGGTGCTTCCCTTACGGCGCTAGTTGCTACCGCGATTACGGCTTCAGCATTTAAGTTTTTGGCAATCTCTTGAAAACGTCTTAAAGCAGTTATCGTTTTTTCCATTATCTTGATTTTGAGATTTCCAGTCTCAATATCGCGATCGCCAAGTCTAACTGTTTCTTTTTCCTTGCCGATAATGCTAAAAGATGGTATTTGAGGCTCAAGTCGTACAATTACCATGTGTAACGAGTTGGTACCCAAATCAATCGCAGCAATCATGCGCTCAGATTTAAGGTTTTGATTGGAATCCTTTGTTGTTATCACTGAATTAACCATATTATTTTTCTATTAAACGTAGTAATGGGAAGGCTTTTTGAATCTAGCTACGTAAAAAAATACATTTTCCGAACAAATCTATTTGAAAGTTAAAAAATTTTGACTTTAACTTGCATTCAAAAATCAATTTATGATGTTTTTGTACGGTTTTACCGCAAAGCATCCAGATATAGTTTAGTTTTAAATTGGTTTTGTAATTGTTTTATAAATATCAAATAAAGTTATTCTATAGTTGTTAAGAAGTGTAACTTGTCATATTAGTAATTTTTCGATTGGTATGGTTACTCAACCACAACAAAACATTGAGTCTACTTTTGGTAAAATAATCCGACTTCTACGGTGGGATAAACCAGGAGGAAGATTAATCTTAATGATCCCCGGTTTATGGGCAGTATTTTTAGCAGCGCATGGAAAACCCCCTTTACCATTAGTAGGAGTAATCGTTTTAGGTACTCTTGCTACAAGTGCTGCTGGCTGCGTTGTCAATGATTTATGGGATAAAGACATAGATCCCGAAGTTGAAAGAACTAAAAACCGTCCCCTCGCTTCGCGGGCATTATCTATAAAAGTTGGGATAGCTGTAGCGATAGTATCGATGGCTTGTGCTGCTATTCTCGCTTTTTATCTTAACCCGCTATCGTTCTGGTTGTGCGTCGCAGCAGTTCCGGTAATCCTGCTTTATCCAGGGGCAAAACGAGTGTTTCCCGTACCTCAGTTAGTGCTTTCTATTGCTTGGGGTTTCGCGGTACTAATTAGCTGGAGTGCAGTTACGCAGAATCTTTCCCAATCAGCTTGGTTGCTGTGGGGTGCCACTGTATTGTGGACTTTAGGATTTGATACCGTTTATGCCATGAGCGATCGCGAAGACGACAAACGCATCGGTGTTAATTCCAGCGCCTTATTTTTTGGTAACTATGTACCTATTGCTATTGCTGTCTTTTTTATTGGCACTATTGGTTTATTAATTTGGTTAGGAATAGTTACACATCTTCATATTGCATTTTGGGTAAGTGTTGCGATCGCGTTTGCTGGATGGGCATGGCAATATTTACGCTTGCAAAAAACAGACTTACCCAATGCAGCTTACGGTGAGATGTTCCGACAAAACGTTTGGATTGGCTTTGTTTTATTAACGGGAATGATATTTGGAAGTTTTTAGAGTTAGGAGTGAGAAGAGTATTATTCTGGCGGTTGAAACCGCTGCTACACAAGCAAAGTCCACCTGCGTGGACTAACTAATTTTAAAACCCGTGCAGACGGGTTTTGCCTGTGTAGCCGTGGTTTCAACCGCCAGGTTTAAAGACTAACTAATTTTAAAACCCGTGCAGACGGGTTTTGCCTGTGTAGCCGTGGTTTCAACCGCCAGGTTCTTGAATAACAACCGAAATTTCACTGATTTTACGTGAAGATAGAGTAAATATATCTAAAGCTAGATGTGTAAATATACGATATTTATTACTAGTTGAATATATATCTATTTTATTTAGTTAAAATCTTGGGTTTGATGAAGCAAGCATATGCATTGAAATTCGCCGTGATAGCTTTACTATCTTTGGGGAGTGTAGGAGTTGTAGGGGGAGGATTCTTTTTTACACAGGCTTTTAATAATAAAAAAGAAACTGCAATAACAATAGATACCTCAAATTATCAAGATATTCGTCATCATACCTGGTCAAATCAAACACTAATAAACCATTTTCCCGCCATCATTCCTAGCGAAGCTAAAGATGCGCGGGTTATTTTTTATCCAGGCTCTCCTGAATACGGACGTATTTTTCAACTTAGAATGAAACTACCAGAAATACAAATTAAAAAAGCACTTAATAAATATAGAAATATAGCGAAACATAAATTTCAAGGTGGCGATACAAATGACCACGCAAATCAGAAAAATGGCGTACCTACCACTTTTTTATATA
>CAYMZW010000342.1:0-7513 GCA_964395005.1 uncultured Rivularia sp. | reverse complement strand
TCCTAATTCCTAACCATTCCCAATTCTTTAATTCTTTCTTCGTATAAAATTAAGTGGTTTTTCTCTGGTGGAGTTTAAAACATCGCAATTAGAGTTGAGAGACATGGAAAACAATCAAAAGTATGTCAATCCGAATCTCTTTACTGTCTTTTATCTGTTTAATGCTTGCTAGCTTTCTTCATTCAGATGGAAGTCAAAAAATTAATAATCTAATAGTTTCTAATCCAAGTTTAAAGTTAAAACTAGAAGACGAAATTGCTGCTGAAAATATTAATCCACTCAATTATTTTGGTAACTTTATGACTTTAACGCCAACGGGACAGACTAATACTCTTAATAACCCTCTTTATAAACTTAATCTCTATGCAGATGGAAAATTAATCGATAGCTTTATAACTGTATCTGGACGTACCTTTACACAAGCTAAAAACCGCCACCAAAGCGGAACCCAGGCTCCCTTACCCGATGGGAAATACACTGTTGCTACCTCTACAATCCCAGGGGCGATCGCCGAAGCGGGAGAGCATTTCTTACCCATAGAGCCTAAATTCAAAACTGGACGTTCAGAGTTAGGTTTTCATTTCGATCCGTCTTTTGATAAAAGTAATGGAGAAGATGGTACAGCCGGATGCATCGGATTAACCAGTACGGAAGATTTGGATAAATTGTTGAGCTTTGTTGGTACTTATAAACCGGAATTTCTCGATGTCCAAATATTCGATAAGACTTATGCAGCTAAAGCCAATAAGTAGTTTTATTTAAGAAGCTCTTGTTTATAACAATTCATTTTCTAATGAATAAAAGTATTTCAGTAAAATGCAGAACAAATGTGTACTAAATTACTTTAACAATGTTTATTATTTACATATTATAGAAAAAGTATTTTTATATTCAGTAGAAAAATTATGCGAGAGAAATTACGTTTATCTTTGGGTGAAATCGCCAAGCAAGATGTGACTCAAAACGAACGAGAAGCCATCATCGAATTATTGATGTTAATAATGTATAGCGATAAAACAATTAAGCTTGCAGAAGATGAAGCAATTAAGGAATATACAAACAGTATCAAATGGGAATCCCCTTTATCTTTAGAATTCTATTTTGGTAAGGTAACACCCAAAATTAGAAAAGCTTTAGCAGAGCAAGAAAATATGAATGCTCTTTTAGAAGATATTAATTTTCGTATTGAAAGCGAATTAGTTAAAGCTCAGGTTTTGCTGGTGTGTAACGATTTAGCAATGGCTGATTCGGAATTTTCTCCCGAAGAGAAGGAATTGTTAACGAATATTTCTAAAGTTTTTCAGGTTAATAGTTAGGAGTGAGGAATGAGGAGTGAGGAGTTTAATGATAATCAATGAAAAGTTATCTCCTCCTCTTCCCCCTCTACCCTCTACTACCTTTTCCGATAACAACTAAACTGCATCGTGAATGTAGCCATGCCGGAAGTTAAGGAACGCAATTTACCGGAATATCCAAACATTTGCGTTAAGGGTACTTCAGCACTGATAATTGAATATCCTTGCATTGTTCGAGATGGTAATAACAAACCTCTTCTTGCAGATAAATCTCCTTGCACTCTTCCTAAATACTCGTCTGGTGTTTCCACTTCAACTTGCATTATCGGTTGGAGTAAATGAGGTTTTGCTTTAAGAAAAGCTTGAGTAAATGCTTGTTGAGCAGCCATTCTAAAGGCGAATTCGGAAGAATCAACCATATGATAGGAACCGTTTTCTAAAACAATTTTTACTCCCATCACCGGATATCTTTCTAACATTCCCAAATTCATCGCTTCGAGAAAACCTTTCTCTACTCCGGCAATATATTCTTTAGGAATCGCACCACCAAAGACTTTATTTTCAAATACAAACTGTTCTTCACAAGGTTCAATATAGCCTACAACGTGAGCATATTGTCCGGGGCCACTGGTTTGTTTTTTCAATTTATAGTCAAAGGTTGCTCGTTGAGAAATCGCTTCTCGATAAGATACTTTGGGTTTACCGACTGCAATATCTAAATTGTATTCCCGCTTCATCCGCTCGATGTAAATTTCTAGGTGCAATTCACCCATACCGGAAATCAATGTTTCATTTGATTCCTTATCTACTTTGACGCGAAAGGTGGGATCTTCTTTTTGAAAGCGATTTAAGGCTTTGGAAATCCGATCGAAATCCCGATCTTTCTTAGGCTCAATCGCCAATGTAATCACTGGCTCGGGTACAAACATATCTTCCAAAGATACTCGTATTTCTGACGAACAAAATGTATCTCCTGAAGCACAATCAACACCCAAAAGGGCCACAATATCGCCAGCAACAGCTTGGTTTATTATCTCTCGCTTATCGGCGTGTATTCTTACTAATCTTCCAACTTGCACCTTTTCCCCAGTGCGGGAATTATAAATGGTGTCGCCTTGGTTGAGAATACCCGAATAAACGCGGATATAGGTAAACTGTCCGAAAGACTCCATCGTTAATTTAAAGGCTAAAGCAACAAAAGGTGCATCGGAATTCAAACGAATATCGACAGTCTTATCTGTTTTCACATCCTTTGCCTTAACTATATCCTTATCTACAGGAGACGGAAGATATAAAGAAACAGCATCTAACAGATTTTGCACGCCTTTATTCTTAAAAGCCGAACCCAAAAGCACGGGTACTAATTGTAAATTCAAAGTTGCTTGACGAATAGTTTGACAAATCAACTCTTTAGAAACTTCTTCACCCTCTACTAACTTCTCTGTCATCTCTTCAGAAAACAAAGATAGAGTATCGAGCATTTTTTCCCGTGCGGTTTCGGCTTCTTGCTTCAAATCATCGGGAATTTCTCGCTTAACCCAAATTTCACCATTTTCGCCTTCATAAAAATGAGCCTCCATTCCGATTAAATCGATAACCCCTTCAAACTCAGTTTCGGCACCAATGGGATATTCAAGCAACAATGCATTTAAATCCAAAGCATCATGCATTGCTTCCACAACTTTGAATGGATTTGCGCCGATTCGATCCATCTTGTTGATAAACGCTATGCGAGGTACGCCATAACGCTTCATCTGGCGATCGACAGTTATAGATTGAGACTGTACGCCAGCCACAGCACAAAGTACCATCACAGCACCATCGAGTACTCTTAAAGCACGTTCGACTTCAATCGTAAAATCAATATGCCCCGGAGTATCAATTAAATTAATCTGCGTATCTTGCCATTGACAGCTAGTAGCGGCCGAAGAGATGGTAATACCGTGTTCTCTCTCCAAATCATCAAAGTCCATAGTGGCACCTTTACCACCTCCTCGTACTTCTTCAATTGCATGGATTCTGCCCGTGTAGAAGAGAATGCGCTCGCTCAATGTCGTCTTTCCAGAGTCGATGTGAGCAGATATACCGATATTTCGGATGCGCGTTCGGGGAACAACCATGATATTTTTCCTAATTTAATAATTGTTGTACGTCTAGGATTCTCAGTAATCCTCGTATTACAATAGTACTACAAAATTGATATAAGTCAACCTATTTCGGATTTTAGAATAAATATATTTTTGTAGGGTGTGTGACGATACAGATTATTTTGATTGGTGATTACAAGGTAGTTTATATCGTCACGCACCATTGAAGTATTGTGATGACTAGAATAAAAAAACCCTTTTAGAACAAAGAGAACGCAGAGAGAAGAGGTTATAGAGGTATGGTAGGTTGGATTGAGGGAAGGGGAACCCTAGATAATCTGCTTTAATTATTATTAGATGTAAGAGTATTTATAATGCAAAACAAAGAATTATCTCTGATTCCGCGAATGAACTGTATTCCCCGTTCGTTTGATTCAAATGCGCCAGTAAATTTCTATACAGCGCCTTTTGTTACACAGAATGGAATGGAAAACGTATTAAATGATTTTGTTAATAGAGATAGCGATATTTATATAGCAACTTATCCAAAGTCCGGTACAACTTGGACTATATCAATAATTGAACATTTAATAAACAAAGTTCCACAAAAAGGTATTTCAACTGGCTCTAGTTTGGTAGAGGCTTGTTTGTGGTTAGATAGGGCTGCAAGCGGAGAAAATTGGCGTTCAATATTTTCAGATTTGGAAAACATGAAATCTCCAAGATTTTTTAAATCTCATGCCAGTGTTGGTTTAATTAAACAACCAGCAAGAATAATTCAATGCATAAGACATCCTTTAGATACTTTTGTTTCTGCATGGCATCATATCAGAGGAAAACAGCATCTTTTTTATTATAATGGGTCCTGGAGTCATTTCTTTTCTGAAATAGTGCTTTCATCAAAATATGAAGGCGGTGATTGGTTCGATTATCATGAAGAATTTTTGAAAGCATCTATAGAAGGGAAAATTGATGCATTATTTTTAAGATATGAGGATATGAAACAAGATAATGCGGTTTCTGCGATACATAAACTTGCTAAATTTATTGGTATTGAATCCTATGATGCTGAAAAAATATCGATAGCAACTGATTTTAAAAGTATGAAACAAAAATCAATTGCTGAAGGGCATCTAAATAATCAAGCAAATTTATCTTACGATTTAGTTTCTCCGGAAGTTGGTGATAAGAATAATCCATCTAAGGCTCATATCCGCAAAGGGATTGTTGGGGATTGGGTAAATTATTTGAGCGATGATCAGTTAACTATGTGGCGAAATTATGTAAATACGAAAAAAGATTCATGTCCCTATGTTGTTGATTTATTCTCCTTAAATAACTTACTCTGTAATTGATTGAAAAAACAACACTAAAATTTCTCAATCAATTTATAATTATCTATTCCTGTATAATCTCTTCTCTCTGCGCTCTTCGTCTCTAGAAGGGTTTTTTTATTTTCTGTAATTATTTAATTAATAAATGGTGCGTTACTGTGATTTTTTATTTTCTGTAATTATTTAATTAATACATGGTGCGTTACGCTCCGCGATAACGCACCCTACAATTACAATTTATTAATTAGCCAAATTCCTCTGATAAATGTCATAATTATCCTTACCGTAACAGCAGAAAATAATTTTTAGCCAACTGTACGGAAATCTGTTGATTTAAGGAGTCAAATGTAATGGAAAGCCAAGAATTATCTTGCCAACCGCGAATGACTTGTATGCCTCGTTCGTTTGATGTAAATGCGCCGGAAAATTTTATTACTACGCCTTCTATTACAAAGAATGCTTTAGACAATGTATATAATCATTTTTTAAATAGAGATAGCGATATATATATAACAACTTATCCAAAATCTGGTACAACTTGGACTATATCAATAATTGAACATTTAATAAACAAAGTTCCCCAAAAAGGTATTTCAATTGGTTACAGTACACAAGAATGTTGTGTGTGGTTAGATAGGGTTGCAAGTAGAGAAGAATGGCGTTTAATATTTTCAGAATTAGAGGAGATGAAATCGACAAGATTTTTTAAATCCCATGCTTGTGTAGGTTTAATAAAACATCCCGCAAGAATAATTCAATGTATTAGGCATCCTTTAGATACGTTTGTTTCTGAATGGCATCATATTAGGGGAAAACAAAAAGTTTATGACTATAACGGTTCGTGGAATCATTTCTTTTCAGAAATAGTAATGACAGGAAAAAATGAAGGTGGTGATTGGTTTGACTATCACGAAGAATTTCTTCAAGCATCTAAAGAAGGTAAAATTGATGCATTATTTTTAAAGTATGAAGATATGAAAAAAGATAATGCTATTTCTGCTATAGATCAAATTGCTCAGTTTATTGGAGTTGAATACTATGATGCTGAAAAAATATCTCAAGCAACCTCTTTTACAAAGATGAAAGAAAAATCAAGTCAGGGACATATGAATAGAGACGGAAATTTATCTGATGATTATGTTTCTCAGGAACTTGGCGATAAAAATACTCCGTCGAATGCTCATATCCGAAAAGGAATTGTTGGGGATTGGGTGAATTATTTAAGTGAAAATGAGTTAACTATGTGGCGAAATTATGTAAATACAAAAAAAGATTCATGTCCCCATGTTGTTGATTTATTTTCATTAGATAATTTGCTTTGTAATTGATTGAAAAAACAACACTAAAATTTCTCAATCAATTTATAATTATCTATTCCTCTATAATCTCTTCTCTCTGCGCTCTTCGTGTCTACAAGGGTTTTTTATTATAATTAATTATTTAATTAATCAATGGTGCGTTACTGTGGTTTTTTATTATAATTAATTATTTAATTAATCAATGGTACGTTACTGTGGTTTTTTATTATAATTAATTATTTAATTAATAAATGGTGCGTTACGCTCCGCGATAACGCACCCTACAACTACAATTTATTAATTGCATCAACTTTTAGCTTGGTAATGTCATTTAAGATTACTTCCATAAGATAAATGACTTGCTCAGATGGTAATGTTTAAGGACTAAAAGTCCTTACTACGAACCTTTATTAACTTCCCTAGCCAAATTATCTAATTCTCGCTGCATTTTGGTGCAAACCAAGTCATAACAAGCATCTACATAATCGCGATTTTTCGATGCTTCTCTACCATATTTTTCAAAAATAATTGGTTCGCAAATACGAGTATTAATTTGTACCGGAAGCGGTATATTTGGTAAAGGTCCAATTGCTAAACCCCAAGGTAAACCTAAATAAACGGGAAATACTCCTGGATCTAATCGATATAGCCACGGTAAACCCCGATCGTTTAATTGTTTCATTAATTCGTAGAAGTCACCTAAAACAATTAAAGTTTCGTGTGCGCCTACTGAAATTGCGGGAATGATGGGAACTTCCTGTCTTAAAGCTAATTTGATAAAAGCTTTGTTTCCGGCAAAATTAATGTTGTAACGCTGGTTATAGGTGCGAAACATATCATATTGTCCACCTGGATACACCAGAACGCTGGCACCTTTTTTTAAAGCTGCATTCGCTGGTTTCGGATGAGCGGCGATCGCGCCTGTTTTTTGGGCTATATTACCGAGTGCTGGGCTAACTTCCCAAGCATAAGGATGCATCAAACCATATGCTAAACGTTCGGTTCCATATCTACGAAACCAATCGTACATCATCATAATCATATCGGGAGTTGCCATTCCCCCATTATGAGAACCAACTATCATTACTTGTCCTTCTGGAGGAATATTTTCCCAACCATCGGTTCTAACCCGAAAATAATTGCGGTAAAACCACTCCCAAATCGGCATGAATGATTCAATAAATTTTGGATCTCTTTCTTCTAAAGACCAACCATGTATAGATTTACTTTGCTGATTACTCATAATTTTAATATATATGTAAGTAGTCTTTCCCGAGGCACCGATTTAACTCTACCCTTCATTAATGTTAAGCAAGTAATGAAAGACTTAACATAAAATACAGTGACCAGTTACCAGTTACTAGTAACTAAGGTCGGATTTTTATCTACTACCGTCATATTAAATATAAAAAATCATAAAAAATCATTGGTAATTGGTAATTGGGCATTGGGCATTGGGCATTGGGCATTGGTAACTCATAACTCCTAACTCATAACTC
>CAYMZW010000341.1:0-7517 GCA_964395005.1 uncultured Rivularia sp. | reverse complement strand
AATATTTCCGTACCAATTGGCTCGAACCAGTTTGGTTGGGTTGTTCTTTGGAACGATACGAGGAAATTCAAACTTATGAGGATTTTATGAATTGGTTAGACGAAAGTCCTAATCATGCTAATTCCGACTTAGGTTTTTATTGGCGGATGGGTTTGGATATCGGCTTGCATAAATATGGTGCGGGTTTAGGTAAATATGTTACTTGGGGATATTTACCTCACGAAGTAAAATATCAACATCCCACCGTCGAAGGACGAAACGCCGCTATGATTATGAAAAGTGGAGTATATGACAGCTTCAGCGATACTCACACTCCCATGAATCATGGTTTTGTACGGGAAAATACTACCCACTCCTGGTATAACGAAGGTACTGATGACGTTCATCCTTACGATCGCAATACTCGACCGACTCAAAACAATAGGAAAGATTTTGAGAATGAATATACTTGGGGAACTGCGGTAACTCATGTAGATTATGGACGCTTGGAAGCTGGCCCCTTAGCTCGTCAATTGGTAGCGGGTGGTACTCACGGCGAAACCTGGCAACATTATGATGGTTTTATCCTTGATGCATTTAAGCAAATGGGTGGTGCTAGTATCCATCTACGTCAGCTAGCAAGAGTCCATGAAGTTGTTAAGCTTTATCGTCAAGCCGAACGTTGTTTGAGAGAATTTCGTTTGAATGATTCTTGGTATATCAAACCAAAAGAGCAAGACGGACGCGGTTGGGGTGCTACCGAAGCATCACGAGGAGCTTTGTGTCACTGGATAGATATCGAAGGTGGCAAAATTAAGAATTACCAAATCATGGCTCCTTCAACATGGAATATTGGCCCTCGTGACGGTGAAGGAAAACGCGGCCCCATCGAAGAAGCTCTGATCGGTACACCTGTTTTTGACTCAACAGATCCAGTAGAAATCGGTCATGTAGCTCGTTCCTTTGATTCTTGTTTGGTATGTACCGTTCACGCTCATGACGCGAAAACTGGTGAAGAATTAGCGCGTTTTCGGACTGCTTAAGATTGGGCATGGGGGATTGGGCATCGCGCATTGGATATGAAAGGAATAGAGAGAGATTTATAAATCATTTGTAGTGGGAGCCGAACAACCCCGTGATTGTAATTCTCAATTCCCAATCCCCCATGCCCTATGCCCTATGCCCAATTCCCAATCCGCAATTACCAATTACCAAAAAATTACTATGTCGAATAAAGCATTACACGAACATCTTGCCAATCTTCCTTCAGCAGCACTTCAAGAATTTACCCAGTGGTGCGTAACTCAACAAGCTAGGGAAGCGGGATACGAATTTACTCCTAATGAAACAAAATTAGGAGAATTACCAACTGAAGATTATATTCCCGAACTAGTCGGTCAATTTATGGATACGACAAGAAAGGATATTAGAACTGGATTAATCGCAACATTTGCAGGAAAGCAAGCTGATAACCATTCTTTACCTGATTTACCAGCAATGGTTGATTTTGTTTCGCTTTACGTTAAGCATTTATTTCCTAGTGAGGGTATAGAAGAAGCACAAGCCGAAGAATTAATTACCAAAGCTTCCGAGCAGCAGTTTGAAAAGCTTTCTCAAATTGCTCAACAACATAACGTTAATTTGTCGGCATAAGCAATAGTAGTGTTTCTCATAAAATTATCAACCTGGTTTTAGCAAAAAACCGGGTTTTTTTTGGCTTTATCAGTATCTTTAACTAATCAATGAAAATTCATAAAATACAATTAGTTACTTACTACACTTGTATATATGGCTTAATTCGTGCTAATCATTCAACTATATGTGTTAATTGAATCAGTTTTTATATATATTAAATCAAATTACAAATCTGATAACCCTTGTCCCCAAGGAATTTTAAGCAATTTTTACCCTGAGTCCGCTATTGCTTGAGAAAAATCTGTACTGTTAATGCTACTCGTATAACTACTATCGGTAAATATTTAAAATTTTGTTAAAACATTGACTATTTACACTTAAGTCAGTTACAACCAATTAAGAAATCATCACATTGAATCTGCTGTCAAAAGATTCAATACTGTCGGACAGTTTAAACTCTCGGGCAGAAAAAATTAACAGTTTTTTGCGCTTCTTGAAGCAAAAATAATTCCTTCTAAGAAGATAAATATAAAAGCAGGAAATACAGGCTTATTAATAGCTTTTGTTCGGGGTGAAATGCTTGGGGGCATTAACCTTAAGTTTTGAATATCTACTTACCATAACTCAACCAAAAATTTCAGCCAAAAAATTCAACAATTTATCCACGGAGCATCCAATAAAATGTCTAATTTAATTCAAAATGTCATAGATAGCCGCGAAAAAAGTAATTTGCAAGAATTTGCTAATCTATTGCGTCAATCCGAGAAGCGTTATCTACTTCATAACGATATTTTGAAAGATTTTTATAAATATTGCGATATTAATGACCATAATAAGGATTTATATCGTAGTTCAAAGTTGAGTAAGTTAATTTATTCAACTCAAGAAATTATTTTAGACAATGAAAGTCTTTATTTAGTTATTTGTCCCGAAATCGCGACTCAAGAAGCTTATCATCTGCTGCACGATCTGACTTTAGAACCTATAGATATTCAAGAATTGCTTAATTTACGAGATAAACTGGTTGATTTTGATCGTTCTTATGACGAGGTATTGAAGATTGATTTTCAATCTTTGTTAGATTCCTCTCCTAGTCTCGGCGACTCGAAAATAATTGGTAACGGAGTTGATTATCTTAATCGCTATTTATCTAGTAAATTATTCGATGACAACTGCGGCACTTGGCAAGAAGCTTTATTCAACTTTCTCAAATTGCACAAATACAACGATCGACAGCTATTAATTAACGAACGCATTAAAGATAAATCTCAGCTATCTGAAAAAGTAAAGCGAGTAATCGATCTTTTAGAGAAATATCCCGCTCATACATCCTTTGAAAATTTTCGCTTTGAATTGCGGAGTTTTGGATTTGAACCAGGTTGGGGAAATACGGCTCTCCGGGCACGGGAAACTCTAAAATTGCTCGATCGATTAATGGATTCGGCTGACTATGAAATATTAGAACAATTGATGACCCGAATTCCGTTGATTTTCAATGTTTTGATAACTTCTCCCCAAGGATGGTTCGCACAAGAAGGCGTTTTAAGCAGTGCTGATACTGGCGAACAAGTAGTTTCTGTTCTCGATCGAGTAAAGGAATTAGAAAAACAGATTGAGGAGAATGCCAAACTTGGTGGGCTTGATGTACTTGGTAATATCGAACCGAAAATAATTGTACTTACAGCTTTGATTCCGAATAGTGAAGATAGCAGTTGCAAACGAAGATTAGAAAAAATATACGGTAGTAAAAATTGCTGGATTTTACGAGTTCCTTTCCGCGAATCTGAACCAGAAATTACTCAAGATTGGATTTCTCGCTTTGGAATAATTCCTCCCACCGAACCTTTTGCGACCGATTCCGAAAAAAAATTATTGCCAGAATTTGAAGGCAAGCCAGATTTAGTTGTTAGTAATTACACTGATAGTAGAATATAAATTTTTAACTAGCCGCTAACGGTTGGAAATACCAAATTTTTGACAAGTACAACTTGCAGGGTAAAATCCGCCCGTTGGCAGTGCGGTTAACAAAAACCAACTTCGGAGAAATCTATCGGATAATCGGCGATCGCTCTTTAAGGCAAGGTTGAGCCGAACTAAGTGGGTACGCAAAATTATTTGTGTCATTGCGTTAGCGTTCACGCGGAGCGTGCGGGGCTCAGCGTGTCCGAAAGGACATAGCAATCGCAACACTTTGGGATTGCTTCGTTTCACTCCGTTCCACTCGCAATGACGAATATCCAATTAATTTTGCCCAAGTACTTATTCTAAAATGTTGAGACGCGGTTCATTATGACCTTACGGGTACATTTGTCTAATGCGTCTCTTTTCCCATATCCTTAATATTCCCTATAAGTACCCGTGCCAACATTTTATTCAACATTTCGTTTGGATAGGGAATAGGGAAGAGGGAATTCTTAACAGCTATATAACTGGTTAGTAAATATACAATTCAATAAGTTATCTAATTACCCGATTTTTGTAAATCTGCATACTAAAAAATATATTGATAGATGTTAATCGAAATATTAACAAATTATTTTTATTTGATTTTTATTTCAAAATAAAAAAATATTATCCAAAAAGTATGTAGAATAGGAAAACAAAGAAAATGCCTCAATTAATAAATTTGGTTTATTAAAGATTCTTTGTATTATTCTGTGTAAATCTGGCTTTGTTGCGCGTAAACCTGTTGTGTGATGTTCCACATCTATATGTTCGGTGATTATTCTGGCGGTAAAGAATTTACCGATCCAAACGATGAGATTTAGAAGTAATAATTGTAGATGACCAATGACCAAGAAAACCTCACAATTATTGGTTGCGGAAACCTTAACCGCAATGATGATGCAGTAGGCGTAATTATAGCTCAACGCCTACAGCAGTATCTCGCCACATATCCTCATCCCCATGTGAAAGTTTATGACTGCGGAACCGCAGGGATGGAAGTTATGTTCAAAGCAAGAGGTAGCAAACACCTAATAATTATTGATGCGAGTTCGACTAATTCCGAACCAGGTGCTGTATTTAAAGTTCCAGGGAAAGAATTAGAAGCTCTAAAGGAACCTAGTTACAACTTACATGATTTTCGCTGGGATAATGCAATAGCTGCCGGGAAAAAAATCTTTAAAGACGATTTTCCACTCATTGTCACTGTCTATTTAATTGAAGCAGCAAATCTTGATTTTGGTTGGGAGTTAAGTCATGCTGTAAAGCATTCTGCCGATATCGTATTTGAACAAATCAAGGTAATCATTGAACAAAATTAGGAGTGTGATGCAACTGTTTCAAGCTGAGTCTTGGTGATAAACAGATAATTCGTCTACCCGCATTTCAAAAGGCATTCCTTCGCTACTCGGCGGGCAAACGCGAATTTTCGCATTGCTGGTAATATTGTCTAGTAATGATGCCATTGGTACAATTTTTTGTAAAATCCGCCAGTTGGTAACTTGATCCGGACATTCAATCACCAGAGTCATTGCAGAGGTGTGCGTACTAACATACCAGCGGCAGACAGATAGCAAATCGCGAATTTTGCGATCGCAGTTGTCATAGAAGAATTTACTTAGAGATTTTTCTAACTGCTGACGCAGTATAATATCTGCCGATGAAGGTTGAAATGGTCCTAAATCGTCATTCTGAAAGAAATACTTACTGTTCATTTGTTTAGAGTGTTTATTGATTCTTTCAAACTCAAATCACAATACCATAGATAAAATATTGAACTGTAGCCAAATATTCCATATGTTTTCTTGGCATGAAATACTGCTATACAAGCAATAATCAAAAACCAAAAAATTAGCTAAAGACATATTTAGCCAAAGAATATTTACTTACAATCAATATTTCTATAATCGAATACTTCCTCAACTATTATAATCATATACAATCAATAAAGTTAGTATATGATTATAAAAATAAGTTTCGTTATGGATAAATAACGATTACCTTTAATATTCAATTAACTTCCTTAACTTAATCCTTACCTTTATATAAACAAAGGCTAGATTTTCCACATAGTTGATGATAGAAGCAATAATAGTTATTTTTTGTTCATCGCATTAAATACATAAATAAACTGATGTAATAGATAAACGATTGCAGCAATGAGGTGTAAAAAATTATAGCGTTCGTATCCTTTCGGTTATCGAATGATTTGAGAAAGTCATGTTTGTTAGTAGATAGAAAGATTCCCCTGTAAGGGTTTTCCAATATCTATAAAAGGCAGATGCAAGCTTTGTTTGCGGTAATATCAATTACTACTACTCACTCCCATATCTAGATTTTCTTGAGGATATTATTTTTTAAAGTCCCTAGGGTAAGTCAAACAATTTTTACTGTAGCCGCCTAAATTGATGACAATCGAAAAACAAATGTAGATACATATTCCGAACATAAATTGAAGTAGTAATTGTACTTAGATAGTGTCCGCTATAAAAAAAGGAATATCTCACGTTTAGTGAATCTATGTTTTGAGCTAGACCTATAATAAACACAACAAATAAAAAAAAAGAATCTATCGATACTATTTTTTTGTAACATCTAAATATATCTGCCAATTAGGCATAATTATTTACAATATTTTCTCAAATTTAAAGACACAGCCTCGCGATATGCATTTCCCCAGCAGAGCCTGGAAACGAGTTAGCTAGATAGAACCAACCCCCTTGGAACGGAAACGAGTTAGCCAGATCCCCTCAACCCCCCTTAAAAAAGGGGGGCTTTATCGTCGAGGCTGGAGTATCTAAAACCCATCTAATTACCTCTCCCTCTCTCCCTCTCTCCCTCTCTCCCTCTCTCTCTATTAAATCCTAGTTTACTTTTTACGTGCGACAATGTGAAAAATATGCCAATGCTTCTCCTTGCCTAAAGCAGTTTTGCCCTCACGATCTTCTTCTTCGAGTAATTCTATTTCAAAAGGTTGTAGGAGTGATTTGACATCCGATAAAGTATGATTATTCATGGTTGAATCATTTGCCCACGAATCGCGATCGCCAAATAACTGACCGCTGAAACGACCTCGGGTAGTTAAACTGGAGACGATTTTATTCCACAAATTAGGAAAATAATTTGGTTCGCAAAACGGAAGGCTAAAGCTAGCATTGATTAAATTAACCTCCGGTGGTAATTCAAGATTTTCAAACTGAGCAATACGAGTTTGTAAAAGTTGGGTATTGATATCGGAACGCTCTAACAACCTAGTAATAGCTTCTTGCTCGCCGTCAATAGCGATAACATTCCAACCCTGACGCAATAATTCCACCGTATCTCGACCATCCCCACAGCCCAAATCAACAGCTATTTTCGATTCAGAAGACGGAAAATCGCCTATCATATTTGCTAAAGCAGTAAGTAACGTTTTTCTCGGTGGACGATTCGCAACAGCTTTATAATAATCCGACCAAGTTCGAGGAACAACATTATTTATAGATTGATTATGGTTTGATTTTGGCATTTTGTTAAAGTTAATACCAGTAAATTAGAGTAAAGAATGATTGATTAATCATGAATAAAAGTTGAGATAAATCATGTAAATAAATTTGTTTTGATAAAATAAAAAAGTATATAATTTCTAAACAAAAATAAAACCATGAAAGTTAGCGCTCGCAATAACCTAAAAGGAACTGTTAAAAAGATTATACCTGGAGTTGTTAGCACTGAAGTAACTTTAGAAATTGCACCAGGAGTAGAAGTAGTTTCAGTTATTACTAAATCTTCCGCAGACCAAATGCATCTTTCTTTAGGAAAAGAAGCTTACATTGTAGTTAAAGCAACAGACGTTATGGTTGGTGTTGATTAACCAATTAAAAAATTGGGGATTGGGCATTGGGGATTGGGCATTGGGGATTGAGCATTGGTAATAGTTATCAATTATCAGGCTTAAAGAAAATTAAAAATAAATAATT